>CAJWPW010000022.1 GCA_913045415.1 uncultured Fidelibacterota bacterium
ATAATACGATTCATTGGACGAGAAGAAAGAGAATCATCTCCGATAAATGTGGCATTAATTCCTTGGCCTGCCATTAATCCTAAAAGTAAACGAGTTGTGGTACCGGAGTTGCCGCAATCCAAAGAATCTATTGGATCGGATAATTTTCCACCATTCACAACCACTTCATTTCCTTCATCCCTTATTTTAATACCACAGGCTTCTAAACATTCTCGAGTAGATTGTACATCAGCGCCAGTGGATAAATTGGATATCCGTGATTCTCCATCCGCCAATGCAGAAAACATAAGTGCACGGTGGGATATCGATTTATCACCTGAGAATGTTAATGTTCCTTTAATGACCATTCTGCTTTAGTTCATCTGCGATTAAAAATGCCAGTTCAATGGCTTGGTTTGCATTCAGGCGTGGATCACAATGGGTGCGATATCGGTCAGTCAAATCCGCTTCCGAAATATCATCCAGGCCTCCTGTACATTCGGTTACATTTTGGCCAGTCATTTCTAAATGGATTCCGCCTATACGAGATCCTTCCGATTTATGAATCTGGATATTTTGTTTTAATTCCTCTATAATTTGATCGAACGGTCGAGTCTTGATACCATTGCTGCTTTTAATTGTGTTCCCATGCATGGGGTCGCAGGACCAAACAACTGTCCGATTTTCAGTCTGAATTTTTTGAATCAGTCTTGGTAAATAAGCCTCCACTTTATCATGACCAAATCTTGTAATGAGCGTAATCCTTCCTGCTTCATCACTGGGATTTAATATATCCAGCAGTTCAATCAATTCGTCCGGATCCAAGGATGGACCGCATTTGATACCAATGGGGTTTTTTATCCCGCGACAAAATTCCACATGAGCGCTATCTTTGAATCGCGTTCGATCTCCGATCCATACGAAATGGGCAGACGTGTTGTAAACATCACCTGATGTTGAATCGATTCGTGTTAATGCTTCTTCGTAGGGCAGTAGAAGTGCTTCATGACTCGTGTAATAATGTACTTGGCGAAGTTGAGGTGTATTATTGGAATTAATTCCTAATGCATCCATAAAATTCAAGCTTTCTTGAATCTGGTGAGCTAAATGGCGATACCGTTCACCTTGGGGACCGCTTTTTACAAACCCCATATTCCAGGAATTCACATGACGCAGATCTGCATAACCACCATCAGCAAAAGCCCGAAGCAAGTTCAAGGTGGATGCCGCTTGAGAATATGCTTTCAACATTCGCTCTGGGTCGGGCTGGCGATTATCAGGTTTAAAACTAATATCATTAATAATATCGCCTGCATAACTCGGTAGCTCAACACCATCGATTGTTTCAGTAGGACTGGATCGAGGTTTGGCAAATTGACCTGCCATGCGACCGAGTTTGACCACCGGCAAATTTGCCCCAGATGTAAGAATAACCGCCATCTGAAGAATAACCCGAAAAGTATCGCGGATATTATCCGCATGAAATTCAGAAAAACTTTCAGCACAATCACCACCTTGGAGCAGAAAGCCATTCCCTTCAGCCACATCAGCAAGTGACCGTTTTAGAGATCGAACTTCTCCCGCAAATACGAGTGGTGGAAAATTCCCAAGAGTTTTTTCAACTTCAGATAAATGGTTTTGATCGGGGTAATCCGGAATATGTTTGGCGGTAAAATTCCGCCAGCTGTCAGTCTGCCACATTTTGTAATTCCTTTAGGCGATTGTCCAAAAATGCCGTCGCTAGTTTAAGTTTGTCTATCATATCATCTGTATAAGGGTTATAAAGTTGCAGGTCTGTATAAAGCTCCCAAGTATCGTTACAAGTTTGATCTACCAAATCCAAAAGATCACGAAATCCCTGAGTATCTATGGTTGTTTTCCGGATGCCATATTCCTTCAGCATTCGTCCTAGAAAATGAGTCACACCCTGGGTTTGAGCCGCCATGCGATCGTGCTGATCTGGGGACATTTCCATCACATGGATGCCCTGATCCGTAAAAAATTGACGCCAGAAATTAAATTGATCGTGGGCATCTCTCGTATTGTTCATCATCATTTTAAGACGATTATTGGAGATGAATGAATCGGGTCCAAACATGGGGTGAGTTGCAATGATGCCGATATTTTCAGGAAGATTATTTTCCATGATTTTAGCGGGATGCGTTTTAACAGAGCACACATCAATTATGGTTGTTCCTTCTGAAAGATGTGGAGAAATTTCTTTGACCAGCGATTCAAAGTGGCGAATCGGCACAGCAACAAAAATTACCTTTTCCTTTAATATAGATTCCAGATCCGTGAATTCCACACCGGGGAATTCCCCAATGGGTTTCGGATCGTAGGCCTTAATGGCGAATCCTTTTTGCAAAATATTGGCCAATACTTTTCCAAATCGACCAAACCCGATAATACCGATACTATTCATGAATCTCCCAGTCTATTTACCCCGAGAAACAGGGTCAGATTATGTTTTAGATCATGGATGCTTTCCTGAAGAATCTCCAAGTTGTACAAATCTGCACAAGCCTTGTTGGCGATTACTCCAGCCGTGGGTGGAAGCTTTCCTTCGGAAAGTCTCCGTGCGGCTTCTGCTGTATCATCATCTTCAATCAATGGTCGCGTCCAGAAATGCTCACTCAAATAATCCTTACATTGCCGCAGCGCTTGCTGGTGAGAATGAATTTCTGTCACATCTCCTACATGCATTCCGGCGAGTCCTAACAAGTTTTGGATAATGGGAATATGAAACATTTCAATAATGTTGCATCTGTATTTTGCCAGCGCTTCAACACTTTCAATTACGACACCGCCTTGTGCATTCTCCATGGCAAAAATACCATAATTTGTTTCGCCATTTTCAACACCAGCCAATACGTGTTCTGATGAAATTTGGTAAACAATTTCTGCACCTTCAAGTCCGTGATTATTGGCAAAATTGTGAGCCGCCTGTTCTGAAAAACTGCCTTTTCCTCCTTGGATTCCTATTGTCATGATATTATTCCTTTTAAACCTTGAATTAAACTTTTTGTTGTTTCTACTGGATTTGAACTTCCATTCATATTCTTAATAATGGCGGATCCCACCACCGCACCATCTGAATGCTGATTAAACCAAACCACATCATCTCGGGTGCTGATTCCAAAACCCACCACAAATGGAGTAACACTATTTTCTCGAACACGATTCAAATATTCTTGCAATGCACCTTTTGATGCCAAATCATTTCCGGTGATTCCCAAAATAGTTACGGCATAGATAAGATCACCAGCCAATTCTGATATTTTTCGGATGCGCTTATTCGGTGTATTGGGAGCCACCAATAGAATGGGAGAAACACCTTTAGACTTTGCCAATTCACAAAGGGGCTCCGCTTCTTCTAAGGGTAAATCTGGCAAAATGAGCCCGTCAACACCTGATGATATACAATAATCCAGAAATGTTTCATGCCCCATTTTTAAAATTGGATTATAATAACCCATAAGTGCAATGGGTACATCTGTTCTCTTGCGAATTTCAGTTACTTGCTCAAATATTGTTTTGAGTGTTATTCCATTGTCCAATGCTTGTTGGCTAGATGCTTGAATAATGGGGCCATCCGCTTGTGGATCCGAAAAAGGAATACCAATTTCAATCATATCTGCCCCGCTATCAGCCGCCGCACAAACTAAATCTATTGTTGAACCCAATTCTGGGTAACCGGCAGTAAGAAATGGAATGAGCTTTTCTTTTGGTTCGCTGAATAGTTTTTGGATGCGGTTCATAACTTGATCCCCAAGGCATCTGCTACTGTATGAACGTCTTTATCACCGCGTCCTGATAAACAAAGAATAATGTGTTCTCCGGGTTCAATGCCATTATTATCCTGACGTAAATACGCTAATGCATGAGCTGATTCTAATGCAGGTAAAATACCTTCTTTCTCAGAAAGCCATTGAAAGGAATCCAATGCTTCTGTATCCGTTGCAGAAAAATACTGCACCCGCCCGGACTCATTGAGATAACTGTGCTCCGGTCCAATTCCAGGATAATCCAGACCAGCAGAAATGGAATGGGGTAGCGTTACTTGCCCATCCTCATTCTGGAGTAAAGTGCTGGCAGCTCCATGCAGCACACCAAAATCTCCTTTTGATAAAGTGGCTGCATGCTCGCCACTTTCCAATCCTTTTCCAGCAGCTTCTACACCTACCATTTTTATATCATCTTTGATAAAGGGATAAAATAAGCCCATGGCGTTTGAGCCACCGCCGATGCAAGCCACCAGCCGGTTTGGTAATGCTTTTCCCGATTGTTTCACAAATTGTACTTTTGCTTCCTTTCCAATGATGGATTGAAAATCCCGCACCAGCATGGGATAAGGATGGGGGCCTACTGTTGAGCCGATTAAATAATATGTGGATTCAACATTCGTAACCCAATCTCGAATTGCCTCGTTGGTGGCATCTTTCAATGTCATGCTTCCAGACGAAACGGGACGAACTTCAGCGCCCAATAAATTCATACGAAATACATTGAGTTTTTGCCGACGAATGTCTTCTTCTCCCATATAAACAATACACTCTAATCCAAACAATGCGGCGACGGTTGCTGTGGCAACGCCATGTTGCCCTGCGCCAGTTTCCGCAATAATTCGCTTTTTCCCCATACGTCTCGCTAACAAAATTTGACCAAGTGCATTGTTGATTTTATGAGCACCGGTATGGTTCAAATCTTCCCGCTTGAGCCACACGTTGAATCCCAATTCTTCTGATAGTTGTGTAGCAAAATAAAGAGGTGTTTCACGTCCGGAATAATTATTCAGTAGGCCATTTAATTCATCTTGAAATAATTCATCTTGTTTTGCGACTTTGTAATAATTCTCAAGTTCTTCCAAAGCAGGGATGAGCGTTTCCGGTACAAACTTGCCCCCGAACTTTTCAAAGTGTCCCCGTTCATCGGGTAAATTGTAATCTTTAAATTGCTTATCCAAAATGGAACCCTGACGTGTTTGTGTTTTTTAGATTTTCAAAAAGTAAATTAATTTTTTGGTGATCTTTCTTTCCAGGTGATAATTCAACACCACTATTTACATCAATCGCTGCTGGATTTACAGAATCAATCGCATCTAAAATATTATCTGGGTTGAGCCCACCGGAAAGAATAATGGGGGTGTCTATTTGTTCATTTAATAATGACCAATCGAATGTTTCTCCCGTTCCACCATATTGTTTATTAGAAAAAGTATCCAACAAGAATCCAGCCACATTATATTGGTCCATGACAGATAAACTGGCTTCATTTTTTATGCGTACTGCTTTAAAAACAGGCACATCAAATTGATTGCAAAATCCTGGTGTTTCATCCCCATGTAGTTGAATAATGTTTAAGGAAACAGAACGAATTGCTTCTTCAATAAATGCTTTGTCGTGGTTAACAAAGACGCCAACTTTTGAAATGTCATTTGATAGATGTCTAGAAATAAATTTTGCATCTTCAATAGAAATGGCCCGGGAACTTTTTTCATAAAAAATGAAACCGATGGCGGAAGCACCATGAACGGCCGCTGCTTGTGCATCTGACAAGTTTGTGATACCGCAAATCTTTGTTGGAATCATGAGAGCCCCCCAAGTAATTCTTCTAATGCTTTCCCCGGATTGCCGGTTCTCATTAGCGATGTCCCAATAAGTGCTGCATCATAGCCCAAATCTGAAACGTATTTTAAATCATCAGAAGTGTGAATCCCACTTTCTGCAACTTTCACAGAATTTGATGGTAAAGATGAAATCATTTTTTCAAAATACGTAATGTCAGTTGCCATTGTTTTGAGATTTCGACAGTTGATACCTACAATTTCTGGATTCAATGCAAAAATAAATTCAGCATGTTTTTCAGCGTGGTATTCTACGAGAAATTCCAATCCTGCCATTTTCCCGATATTCATTAATTGCTGCAATGAATCTTGATCCAGCGCATCGGCAATGAGTAAAAAAGCATCTCCATTATAATGAATTGTTTCCGATATTTGCTTTTGATCAATAATAAAATCTTTACGAATTACCGGAATAGAAACCGCATCTCGGACAGATTTGAGAATATCCAAACTGCCTCCAAAAAAGGATTGATCTGTGAGTACAGAAATGGCCGCGGCACCTGCCGATTCATAATCTTTAGCAATTTGAGCAGGATCAGCATAAGGGAATATTTCACCTTCACTTGGAGATTTCATTTTAATCTCCGCAATAACAGAAATCCCCGGTTTGGAAAGAGCATCTTTAAGGCTGCGAATTTGACCAACCATTTCTCCAAATTCCATATCTTCGATTTGTTGAATTTCCTGACGTTTCACGTTTAATATTTTTTCTAAAATATTCATACAACCAATTGGTTTAATATGTTAAGCGCTACGCCTGAATCCACGGACATTTTTGCAGATTCCAATCCATCTTTTAAGGTTGTAGCTTGTCCGCCCACAACGATCCCGGCGGCGGCATTGAGCAATACAATATCTCGTTTTGGTCCTTTTTCGCCATTCAGAATAGATTTTATTATTTCAGCATTCTCAACGGGTTCGCCACCTTGAAGGTCATCCAATGAAACGCGATTTAAACCCAACTCGATTGAATCAAATTCATAAGTATTTATATTATTGCCATTTTGCATTTGACTGATTTTGGTTGTGGCAGTTGTGGAAATTTCATCCAATCCGTCACGGCCATGAAAAACCATTACATCTGTTGAACCGAGTGCTTTTAATACATGGGCTTGAACTTCAGTTAAATCCGGATGAAAAATACCCATAACTTGCGCCTTCACTTCTGCGGGATTACAGAGTGGACCTAAAATATTAAAAACCGTTCGAGTGGCCAATGCTTTCCGGGCGCCAATTGCGTGTTTCATTGCAGGGTGGTAGGCCGGTGCAAACATAAATCCCAAGCCGATTTCTTCAATATCCTGCGTTGATTCTTCTACTGATTTATCGATGGGAATACCCAATGCTTGGAGCACATCTGCCGAACCAGATTTGGATGTCATGGATCGATTCCCATGCTTGGCTACATGAACGCCGGCGCCGGCAACAACAAAAGTAGCAGTAGTAGAAATATTGAAAGTACCCAATGCATCACCACCCGTTCCACACATATCGATAGCGGGGAAGTCTAAGGGTACAGTAACCATTATTTTTCGCATTGCTTGGGCGAATCCGGTGATTTCATCCACCGTTTCACCTTTTGCTCGGAGCGCCATAAGAAAACCAGCAATTTGCGGATCATCAAATTCACCCGACATTATAGAGAACATTACATTAAATGCTTCATCTCGAGTGAGATTTTGTTTATCAAGTATTTGTTCTAATATTTCTTTCATGGTTTTATCTCTAAAAAATTCTTTATTATTTGCATCCCATGCTCTGTGGCAATCGATTCAGGGTGGAACTGAACCCCGAAAACCGGATGAATTTCATGTTCGATCCCCATGATAAGTCCATTTTCTAATTCGGCAGTAATTTTCAAATCTTTGGGTAAACTGTCTCGTTCCGCAACCAAAGAATGGTACCGGGTTGCCGTGAAAGAATTACCTACTGCATTAAATAAAGTTGACCCAATATTTAGAATAGTTGCTATTTTTCCATGGATGATCTCCGATGAATGAATTACTTTCCCGCCATATGCTACAGTGATTGCCTGGTGCCCAAGGCAAACACCAAGTGTGGGAATAGACGCTCCATATTTTTTTATCACATCAATTGAATGTCCTGCATTTTCCGGGCGACCGGGACCAGGAGAAATAACTATATGGGATGGGCCCCACCGTTTGATATCATCCAATTTAAACTGATCATTCCGCACTACTTTTACATTTGAGTTGATAGGGCCAATGTATTGTACCAGGTTATAGGTGAATGAATCGTAGTTATCTATAACTAAAATCATGAGACCAGTCCATTTTCTGCAAAATCAATCGCTGCCATGATGGCTTTTGCCTTATTTACAGTTTCTTCAAATTCTTTAGTCGGGTCTGAATCGTGCACAATACCAGCGCCAGACTGAAAATGCGCAGAGCCATCCTTCAAGAGCATGGTACGGATGGCAATGCAAGTATTCACATTCCCCGTAAAGTCGAAAAAGCCAACGGCGCCGGAATAAATATTCCTGCGGTCCTGCTCTAACTCATGAATGATTTCCATGGCCCGGATTTTAGGCGCACCGGTAACAGTGCCTGCCGGAAAGCCACTCATAAGCGCATCAAAAGGGTCTTTATCTTTCGCCAATTTCCCTTTTACATCAGAAACGATATGCATTACATGGGAATAATTCTCAATCACCATATTTTCCGGAATAGTTACGGAACCATATTCGGATACGCGTCCCACATCATTTCGCCCCAAATCCAACAACATTAAATGTTCGGCACATTCTTTTTCATCATTAATCAAATCATCGGCCAATACTTGATCTTCTGCTTCTGTTTCCCCACGGTGACGTGTACCTGCAATGGGACGGATTTCCACAATACCGTCTTCAACTTTTACCAATAATTCCGGAGAAGCGCCAATAATGTCAAAATCATTAATCTTTAAATGAAACATGTAGGGTGATGGATTGATTGTCCGAAGTGCACGGTAAAGTGTGGTTGGCTCTACCGATGTTTTTCGTTCGAAGCGCTGACTCAAAACAATCTGAAAAATATCTCCATCCACAATGTGTTCTTTTGCTTTCAGTACAGCCGATTCAAATGTAGCCTGATTAAAATTTGAAGACACTTTACTTTGCTCCACCCGAACCGGTGTTTGGTAGTCCAAATCAGAATGGAGCAATTCACCAATCACATCCACGCGGTTGTGCGCTGCATCAAATTGTATTTTTAAATCTTGATTGGGATTCACCTTTACATTGGAAATGACCAGCGCTGATCCCTTCAAATGGTCAAATGCGATCATATCTTCAAAGAGCATAAATACTGAATCCGGGACATTTAATTCAGATTTTTCATGGGTTGGAATATCTTCCACCCAGGCGATGGTTTCGTAACCAAGGTAGCCAACCAAGCCCCCAGTAAAAGAAGGAATCCCTGGGAGTTTTGTCATATTATATTGGGATTGAGTTTCCCGGAGTAAATCAAGAAAGGGTGTATCAACATCAATGGTTCTTCCCTTTTCAGTGATAGTGGTTTTGCCATTGTTATGCATAAGAATTTTCTGCGGATTGATTCCCACATAAGAATACCGTGAATATTGATTTCCTTTTTCTACCGACTCTAATAAAAAAGCATATTCCGCTTTTTGAGATAAATGCACCCATGCAGCTACCGGTGTAAGTAGATCTGCCAGGATTCGTTTATAGACGGGGACGGTTGTACACCCCCGAGCAAGGTCCTGAAATTCGTTGAATGTGAGTTGTGTTTTATCCATTTTGAGCAAAAAAAAACCCCGAAATTATCGGGGTTTAAGTATAGTCAGCATGTACAGGTATCGCTGGGACTATGAAACCCCTTCTCGGTTAAAAAACCAATACCAGCTGTAAAAATATTTTGTATTCATGTTATTCATGATAGGAAAAATTAAGGACAGGAATGAATGGGAACCAACTTAATTTTATTTTTTTTGCAATTTTTTTGAAATGTGGTATATAGGTCCAAAAATGGCCGCAATATCATTTCTTTCCAGTTTGCCTTCCAGTTTTTCAGCAAGACGATCAATGATTTCCTGTTCGCGGTTTGGGTCCCCAACATTGATGCCGTCGGATGCTTTAATTTCGCCTATCTCCCTAGAGACAGAAAATCGCTGTACCAGCAAATCCAGCATTTGTTCATCAAGTAAGTCAATTTTATCCCGGAGCACATTTATTTTTTCTATTGAATGCATAATACAATTTACAAATTAGAATTATTTAAACTCGATTTAAAGCCTGCTCCAAATCTGCTATAATATCATCTGGATTTTCAAT
>CAJWPW010000023.1 GCA_913045415.1 uncultured Fidelibacterota bacterium
GCGGCCATGACCATCATGGATAGCAGTGCGCTAAAAATCAACCATTTGCCCTTTCAATATGATGGAATATTTGCAATCCCCTTAGATATACTTGCTTTAGAAATTGACACCGTTGGAAATTTCATTACCCGGGAGCAGGAAGTGAACTTGGTTTTTAATATCAGTGAACTGCCAGATCATATTACCTATAGTATTTTAGATAACAGTACTGGTTTAGCATTGGAAAGTAATAATTCTCCCGTGATTACCATTACAACTGAAGAAAAAGGAAGTTTTTCTCCGATTCCAAATGGCCCGGTGGGGCCTTATCCTTTGATTGGTGAACCGGGATACACCTTACTCATTCAGTATGGCACCTTGGATCATAGTGACAATACGGGGTTACCAAATGTGTATGCACTCCACCAAAATTACCCTAATCCCTTTAACCCCGCGACAACAATCCTGTATGATCTCCCAGAACGAAGTCATGTGTTAATCATGATTTACGATATCTTGGGTCATGAAGTCAGAACTTTGGTGAACAATCAACAAAGTGCGGGATTTAATTCTGTTGTTTGGAATGGTAAGGATAAATTTGGTAAAACAGTAGGAGCTGGGATGTATCTATATAAGATTAGTGCAGGAAAATTCAGGCAGACAAAAAAAATGATCTTACTCAAATAGAATGACATCTTCCACAGTATGAGACTCTTTTTGAAATTAATTCCATAATCAAAATATCTTAATAACTTGGATAGTTCTCTATGATAAGGGGAAACACAATTTTTGACCTATCCGATGAACCAGATGGATAACTATCGTTACCATCGTGTGGATTATATAAAAGGGAAGTGTTATTAAATCTGCGCCATTCCCCAAGCGAAAACAACACCCACGAAAGTGAGCATTAGTGGCCAGCCCGTGTTCACCAATTGTTGGGTACTGGGATCGTGAAAAACATGAACCTGGAATTCATGGGTTGATGTGGCGCCGTGTTCATCCACTGCCATTAAGATAAAATCATTCATGCCCATCTGGTTCTTGCGCGGTGTCCATTCAATGGTGGCTTTCTTTTTATCAAACTCGGCGTATTTGGGTAGCCTAACGGCGCGATAAGCCACTTTATCCCCATTCAAGTCCTTTGATGTCATTTTATAACGCCAATTATGTCCTGTGAGTCCAACAGGCTTGGGAGTGGAAATCACCGTTGGTGCATTATTCACAAACAATTTCGCTTTCTGTACATCCGTTCCATAACCATCGCTTACAGCAACTTCAAATGTATTGTTATTAATCTGAGCCGCTTTTGGAACCCAAAGAATTTTTCCGTGGCGATCCATTTGCATCCCATGAGGCCCTTTCATAAGCGTGTATTCCAATTGAGAATTTTCATTATTGTCCTCTACGCGAACTTGGTATTTAAATAGCTCTCCGACTAGACCCATATGGGGTGGATTGGAAACGATGGTAGGTAAATGATTTGCATAGATTTCAAAGGTTTGTTCGTCCTTGGTATAGCCGTCTGACGCAACGGCAGTGATACGGTGTGCATCTGTTTGATCCACTGATGGTGTCCAGCGAAGAGTGCCCGATGCGTTATCCACCACCATTCCTTCCGGGAAATCCAAGAGAGAAAATTTTACATGATTCACACGTTCAACCACCACGCGAGGCGGTTTCCCTTTCCCACCATGAAAGAATTCCCAAAGGAAATCTCTTAATTTAATAGTACGGCCATCAATCGTTTCTAAAATCACCCACAACCTATCATCTTCAAAGAAAACGGAGTGAGTATATTTTTTCATGTTAAGCCTGGAAACAAGTGAATCGGCTGGATATTGCGGATCCACATAATAGATAGCATCAGCATTGTGCCAATCGCCCAAGAACCTATCTACATTTGATAGCGCAACATCGTCGGTTATATTGATGGAATACATGCGAATGGCAGAAATATTTTCTACTTTCACCACACGATTAAATGGCAGGAGAGAGCCTTTATTTTTATCATTTACCATGATGCGATAAGAGTATTCATCGCCAACCGTAGCAGACATGGTTGGAACCGAAATAATTTGTATCGGTGCATTAACAAAAAAGTCAGATTCAATCATTCGAGATTCATGTCCATCCGATATTTCAATCTTTAAAGTATGGAAGTCCAATTCATTCATGGTTGGTTCCCATCTCAGGCGACCCGTATGTGGATCCATGCGCATACCTTGAGGCAACTCATGGGCTGTATAAACCAATTGATCACTCTTGTTAGGATCTTCTATTTCCAACTCAAAATCCCAGATTCCGCCCACATTGACCTTGTTCATGGGACTTGGTAACGATTTTATAATTGGTGGGTGATTGACAAAAAGATCCACATATTGTGTATCGGTTGCCACACCATGACTAACCACAATAGCATATTTTGCAGTATCAACCTGCACCGGATTCGGCGTCCATGAAACGGTACCAGCAGGATCCATTCTCATCCCATCAGGGCCATAAAATAATTTATACTTGATCTTTTCATCTGGGCGCTGGCGCCAAACCTTAACACTATAATTATATGGATTTCCAACAGATGCATTTACAGATGCCTTGGAAAGTATTTTTACACCTGCCCGGGAAAAAAGTTGAAACTCCTGAGCTGTTCTTTCAAAGCCATCTGTTACAACCAATCGCACATCATAAATTTCAACGTGGGCACTATCCGTTTTCCAAGATAAGACGCCATTTTCAAAGGTCATTCCTGCGGGAGCTACTTCCAATTCATAACGAAGTGTAGCATCTTTGTTTCGATCCTGAACGATGGGTTCATACCTGAATGTTGAGCCTGCGATAAATTCTGTGATAGTAGGCTGGGTTAAAAATCTTGGTGGGTCATTCACATATATCCATAGACTTTCGTCACGGCTCTCTAACACGGGGACGGTTTTATAAACTTGCTCATCCTCTGTAGATGCGGTGGTAGACTCTACAATCTCATCCACCTTCATCCGCGCCAGATAGGAGATTGGGAAAGCATCCAATTGTTTCTCTGTGGGAACCCAATTTATAGATTTACTTTCATAGAGAAAGTACATGCCTTTCGGCGGTGGATTTTCCCATCGGAAACTATAAAATTCATCCGTGCTGTCTTTGGGGATATCGTACAAGAATGGCTGACCAGGAGCTAGCACATAACGAGGAAGAATATGTTTTGGGAGACGTTCTCCCACTGTTTCTTTTGGTCTCGGTCTTTTGGGCTGCTCCAATGTTCGGGCAATTATTTTCGGTATGGAGGCCTTGGGTTGCTCTCTCAAGACTTTCCCTTCCTTTTGTTCTGGTGTAAGTGTGTTGGGAATATAACTACCGGGTGATTGTCCAAGATCTGTGATAATTTTTTCTGCCTGCTGAGGTTGTAATGGCTCTTTCTCATCAGGTAGTACTTCAATATATATTTCAGGTATTGCTGGCTCATCATCTTGGACATTGGACAATAAATCCGGTAAACGGTTTGAAATAAAATCAGATGTGATCAAATAACCTTGATCCAACCGATCAGAGATTTTACCCAATTGAATAATATAAGTGGAATTCTCTTCTCCATCCCACCCGGATACCAACACATTTCCAGTATATTGACCTGCTTTACTCATGGGAACCATAGCAAAAACCTGCATTTCTGAAGGAATATGCCTCATTGCATTTTCAACACCTTCCACGCCACTATCTTTACCTGAAACTAATGTTAGAGCATTAATATCAGACGACAGCATTAACATATCTTGATATGTATCCTGATTAAAATCTTCTAGTGCAACCTGAGATAAGGGACCTGGATTTACTGGGACTTCATCAATAACCAATGTTGCAGGCGTCAGTGTAAAAGCAACAATATCACCGGAATTGAAAGGAACGATTACATCAAAAAAACCATCTGCATCCCAGTCCGTTAATTCGATGGAGTAAGGCAAAATTCCGCTCAAGCCATCAATCTTTTTTCGAACCAAGTGACCCGAATCAAAAACACCTCCGATATTATAAAATGGCTGTGCCTTGATGGTGTGTCCTTCAGGACTGAGCGCTAATACATCATCATAGCCGTCACCATCATAATCCACAACGCCAACATAAAGTAATCCGGAACCCACCAACAATTCATTCGGACGCACTTTTTTTGTGAGAGATAAACCGGATGGCGAAGCATTCACTATGGCAAACCCACGAAACGGACTGCCCAAGGCTAAAACCAGTTCTTGATCTCCATCCGCATCCTGATCCAATAATTGAAAATTATTGCAACGAAGAGATCGATTCTCTTTCCCCACGTCTAAAGTTGCTGAAGGTAATTCTGAAAAATAAGCGCCATCCCAAGAATAAGTTGCAACAAATACATGGGGAGTTGCATTATCGCCAAAACGAGATAAGTTCATAACCAAAACTAATTCTGGGGAGCCATCACCATCCATATCGCCAATTTGCGCATCCACAAATTGACCTTCCAATGCTAATGGCGGTGTGAATTCCCAAATCAAAGTTTGGTAGCCATCTGCATCAATTTCATAATACCTAACAGTGGTTGGAAACACATCCTTATTTGGATCTAATTCCAAGGCAATGAACTCTAACAGTGCGTCTCCATCCAAATCGTAGGTTCCGTTCATATGAACAATCTTCTGGCCAAAAGAAATGCCGAGGCCAAGGATCAGGACACCTAGTATTTTTCGTACTGTGTGAGATAGATCCATTGAACTACCTACGCATCACTCCCGTCATTTTCTTCTGTTTTAACATTATCTGTTTTTTCTTTTTCTGATTCATTATCAGGTTGAGATTCTTCCGGTTGTGCAGGGGGCTCTTCTTCAACAGGTGTAAGTGTTTCTTTCCGAGACTCCAATTTGAGTGAATCTGTGGGTGTTGATAGGGAGTCTGATTCCAGTTTTTCCACTTCTAATACTGCAGGTCCAATTTCATCTTCCTGTGTTTCCGACGTTTTAGATTCAGTAATAGATTGATCTTCTGTAGAAATTTCTAACTCTTCAGGCACATTGCTTTGTTTTGGTTCTATAGGAATTTCAGGATTCACTTGATCGGGCTCGGCTTCGGGTAAACGAGGCTCCCGTGTGATTTTAGGTAGTTTGCCCGACGGGCCAAACAAAGGTTCTTCCAATGATGCACCCTGAAGAAGTTTAATTTTCAATTCATCTGGAAAGAATTCCTGGATCAGCCGGGAAAACATGACCGCAGGTTCGACCGTACCAACCAGATCAAATTCTGTCGTCACCTTTTTGGAACCGTTGGCTCGTACTATCACTTCGCCTCTAACTGCTTGGAGGGTCCCATCATCCATAAAAACAGCCAGAGATTGGGAAGGAGTAGATGGTGTTGTTGAAGAAAGATATATTCCCTGATAGGTAGAGTCCTCCACACCATCAAATGAGAACCTAATCAACTTATCTGTAAAATCCATATCCAATGAAGTGGGAAACCCTTCAAAGAAATAATTTGGGAATTCAAATAACTTTGGATCGAATGCTTCCGGCTGGTAAGATTGGGATAAAGAATCTTGCGTGGGGGAAATGGACATAAAAACTACATTGGTCTGCATATCGTGGACCATGGTCAGCGTTGTGATGCTATCTAACCGCGCATCACGCAATGTATAAGCAAAATCATAGGATTCGCCCCGCTTCAAGTTTGCCAAGTTCGCAGAGACGCCGTGTTGAAAATGAGTCGCTTTCCCCATGGGAGGAACTTGATTGACTGCAACCCCAAAAGGAGCTTCGCCATCAAAAATATACCTATCCTTTGTATCTGATGCGGGTGTCATAGCCAGCACATAGTATAGATCAATCTCATTTTCAGACTGCATATCTAATGTGGTGTCAACATTCACAATAGTTGGAATTAATGCTTCTTGCACTGTTTTTGTAAAAGTGGAAAGGCCTTTATCTTTTTCTGGAATTGGTGATTGGACAGAATCGTTTTCTGTCTCTTTGGAAATATACTCTCCAAGGTTCAACTGCGTGAACCCGGCTTCATCTGCCCATGTGACGCTTTCCATTTCCTTGTTCATATTCGGAACAGCAACCCTTTTAATACCCGATGATCCTTCAGGTTTGTCCTTTTTTACGCTTGCCAGAAAATCCCCAAGTGTTGGAGCTAAAGAGTCATATTTCACCTGATTATCCACTTTTTCATTGGTAGCACCATAAGCTTCGTTTTGATCATCGGGGAGGCTGGTCAAATCTTGATCATTGTACATAGCAACAGATTTAAGTGTTGCAGCTTCATCAATCAATGGTGGTGGCGGTGGGGATAGTTGCTCTTTTTCTGTACGGGAAGAAGGAAGATTATGAGATAGGATTGGTTGGGCAGTGTACACTTCTGCATCCCGCCTTTTACTAAGTATATCAACAATATTGGGTTGGCCTTTTTTTTCTAAAATCGGGAAAGCATTTTTTCCAGAAAGGCTGGTATTAAAAAGTTTTGTCTCTTCACTGTCAACTTCCAAAAGAAAAACATCATTGGATCCAAATGGAACCAATAAACCGTTTTTATTTGATCGCTTTGATCGAAACTCTTGGATGTCCGCCCCAAGGAGATGTTGTACATGACCCAATTCAATTAATGAAGATTGAATCAATTTAAAATTTTGTCCTACATCAAAAATAGCTGTTTTGAGCTGATTGCGTTCCGGAGAAAGAGTCGCTATATATTGTCTTCCATTGCTGGTGAACCCACCTGTATAAACCAAACCATAACCATTACTAATAATCGGGGCTATGAGCATCTTAATGTTCATAAGAGAAATATCATTATCTGATATATCAATATCAAAGACCATGCTCTGGCGCAGGGTTGCACCAAAAGCCACACATAATTGTGGAGATCCTCCTGGAACCAATGACAGGTTTGAAGGCCGGACGATATTGAATCCCAGGGATTGAGAGCTTAAAACTAATGGATCGTGTGCAAATCCGTCGGCATTGCCGGGGAAAACATAAAGCCATGCTTGGTTTTTAATGGAAGGAAGCAGATCAACCACAGCTACCATCTCATAGTAACCATCATCATCGATATCCACAATTTCTGCATCATTGAATATTTGCCCCTGGGGCAGTGTAAATGACCAAAGGGTGTCTATAGCGGATGATTTTGCAATCTCTACCCAAATCGCCGATGACGCACGGGCGTTTAGGATGAGCGTTTCCTCATGCCCATCCTTATCCAGATCATATGAACCGTGGACGTGGAAATCCCTCTTGCCTGTGAGACCAGACAAGAGCAGGATCCCAATCAATATTCCTTGCAAGAACCGCATTTTATCTCTTGTGAACGTACTTAACCTCATGGTTAAAACCAAAATTGGATGTAGTTATTCGGGAGGCAAATCACGTTTTGATCTCCCTTACCTCGTTTACTCTTCAAAAAATATAGGATGATGTGGGTATTTTTACAAGAAAAAGCCCCTAATTACTATTTAATTCTAATTCTTAAATTTTCGGCTATATTTTCTTTCTAAATTCAAGTATGAATCTTAATTTGATATAGCGCCCCATGCGGAGAACCCTATCAACATGAAAAACATTGTTTTATTTATTACACTGAGTGCATCTCTTTTGATGGCACAATTTAGTTACCCCTTAGAAGATTTTCTGGGCGGCGGAATTGGCTACAGCCCAATGTATATTAAACTTGATTCAATTCCCGGGTCATCAGACCTAATGGGACTAGGGCTCAATCCAAAAAATTTCCGTGATCCTTTCGTGATTCATGGCGGTGAAGGCTTTGCCCATGTTACAGGCCGTTGGCGCATTGGAGGCTATGCTGGGGCTGGAGGTACAACAATTAGTACAGTACCTGATATTATCATTTTTCAGGATGATAATGACAATGATTCACTAGACGCAGGTGAGGATTTTAAAGATTATACTAATTTTTTTAATCCGACAATTGAAGGAAAATTCACAATTTCTATGGGCGCTGCATCTATCGAATACGTTATGCCTCTTTTACAGGATCTTGAATTATCAGCTGGGGCTCTGATGGGCCTAGCGCGGGCAGGCATTGCCGTGGACCAGCAGAGCGGCAATCCAAGATGGGGAACAGTATTTGATAACGCATATGGTACTATGGACAGTACAGGAACATTGTATTATGGTGTGGACTCAAATGATTATGATGAGCCAGTTATTTTACCGGGAACTATTCCAGGATTATTAAGAGATGTAAGTGCAACATTTTTTAATTTTCAACCATATGTAGCAGTGAAATGGCAATTTTTAGAACGATTAGGATTACGGATTAGCGTAGGATTTAATAAAGGAACTATTCCAGCGGGGAATTGGGTATTAAATGGGAGAACAAAAATTAGTGATTCACCTGCATCTTCGATCCAAGGCGCATCGTTTCGAACGATGCTTTATATTGGTTTATAAAAAATAATAAAAAATCATGTTTAAAAATTTCCGCCAGATTGGGCCAATAGCTCTATCTGCAACAATGGGCTTTTTGCTAGCTGCTTTCCTATTTATTCCAAAAGCTTATTCCAGCAATCAAAATGTGTACAAGGTCTTAAGAGAAAAGATCAATGTACTGCAACAGATTATCTCATATGTGAATCATTTTTATTTTGATTCCGTTGATATGGATAAAGTGATGGATGGTGCTTTTCATGGACTTATGGAAGAATTAGATCCTCATTCCACCTACATTCCCGCCAAAGAGCAGGAAAATATAAGTGAACTTTTTAAGGGGAAATTCCAAGGTATTGGAATTGAATTTGATATTTTAGATGGTTTTATTACCGTCATATCACCTGTACCGGACAGTCCATCAGATTTCGTTGGACTCATGCCGGGAGATAAAATAATCGCTATCAATGGTGAAGATGCATATAAGATCACCAAGGATGAAGTCTTCAAAAAACTGCGCGGAAGAAAAGGCACCAAGGTTGACGTCACCATCAGTCGAATTGGGACCCAAAAACCATTCGACGTGACAATTATTCGGGATAATATCCCTATTTACAGCGTGGGTGCCGCTACTATGATCGATGAAAATACCGGATATATTTTCCTGCGACGATTCTCCGCCACAACAACTACTGAAGTCAAAGCCGCCCTAGAAAAACTTCAAGCTCAGGGCATGACGCGCCTATTGTTTGACCTTCGTGGAAACAGCGGAGGTTTTTTAGAACAGGCTGCAGCCGTATCAGATCAATTTATTACATCAACAGATACCTTAGTTTATACCATAGGAAAAATCAAAGAATCCAACCAGGTCTTTTCATCAAATCCAAAAATAGGTTGGGATAGTTTTTCACTCATAGTTATGATAAATCGAGGATCTGCCAGTGCCAGTGAAATTGTTTCAGGTGCAATCCAGGATTTGGATCGTGGACTTGTTGTAGGTGAAACAAGTTTTGGAAAAGGCCTTGTTCAGCGCCAGTTACCCTTGGATTCCGGTGCAGCAGTTCGAGTGACTATTGCCCGATATTATACACCTTCTGGGCGCTTGATTCAGCGACCTTATGAAAATGGGAATGACTTGGCTTATTATAGAGAATTGTATGAAACGGACCGTGAATCCAAGATTGATAGCTTGAAAGAACTACGTCCAAAATACAGTACAAAAGCGGGGCGTGTTGTTTATGGCGGTGGCGGCATTACACCTGATGTTTATATTCCATATAAAAACACCATGAATGGGGAAACAGGAAAAGTATTAAGAAATCCTAAACGACCCATATTTAATTTTGCATCTGAATTTGCGTCTACACGCCCAAATGAGTTTCATTCATTTATAAAATTCAGGGACACATGGGAAGTGTCAGAGAAATTATTTGATGATTTTCTGGTACATCTTGAAAAAGATTCTATAGATGT
>CAJWPW010000024.1 GCA_913045415.1 uncultured Fidelibacterota bacterium
GAACGAGTTCCATGGGAAATGTCGAATTCTCATAATGCTCATTGATTACAGGCATAAATTCCGTTTGTACAAAATCATACGCCGTTTGCTGGATCAAGAGTTCTTCTTCCGTAAGCAGGTCAGTTATATTGTAAAAATCAGGTCCTAATTTTTTCATAAAATTCCCATAAAATTTGAAATTGAAATTACGATTTTATTCCCATTGAATTAGTAAGAGAAATAAGGTCTTTATCATCCCAGTTCAATTTTTCGGGATGAGATTTTATTTCGATTAAAATTGTATCTAATTCTTTGGGTGTTACGCTTATTCCAATCTCGTTCAATCGATTATTAAGTGCAGATTTTCCCGTGTATTTATCAATCACAAAATGACGTTTTCGTTGAACCGATTCTGGCGAAATTGCTTCATACGATCTTGGTTCCTTAATGACTGCTTTAACATGAAGGCCTGCTTTATGGGTGAAAGCATTTTTACCAACAATGGGTTGGTTGGCATTTGGGTCCAACTTAGAAAATGAATTAACCAACTCAGTTAATTCTGGAATCATTCCCAAATTCCAATTCCCATTTACTTTATAAATGTTGGTTAAAGCAATCACAACTTCTGCCAATGGCGGCAGCCCGCAACGCTCTCCTAATCCATTAACTGCCACATCTACACACTGTGCACCAGCTTCTAGGGCCGAAAGTGCATTGGCCGTAGCCATGCCAAAATCATTATGGCAATGCACATGTATGGGAATATCCAATTCTGAAACCATTCGGCTAACCAATCCTTTCATTTTTGTTGGTGTTAAACATCCAACAGTATCAGCCAAACTGAATCTGTCTATACCTTCTTTTTGAACCAATTGTCCTACTTGAATAAGAAATTCTAAATCGGTTCGACTTGCGTCTTCAGCCGTAAATCGAAGTTTGAGCCCTTTATCTTTTCCATATTTCACCGCAGTTTCAATTCGATCTAATGCTTCAGGTTTTGTTGCATTGAATTTGTGTTTCAAACTCAATGGAGATGTTCCAAAAAAGATTCCCATCCAACCAACACCAATGGCTGCAACATCATTGATATCTGATTTGGATGCTCGACCATGAGCCATTTTCTTCGCTTTCAGATCCAAATCGTTCAGGGCTTCAACCGCTTCATATACATCAGGAGATACGGCTGGATGACCTAGTTCGATGAAATCCACACCGAATGCATCCAGGCGTTTTGCCAACGCTATTTTTTGGTCTAATGTAAACGAAACACCCGGCGTTTGTTCACCTTCTCGGAGAGTTGAGTCTAAAATTTCGGGTTTTTTACTGATTAACATACCAATTTCCGCTGCTCTTCCATACCCATGGAAATAAGATAGGGGTTTTCTTTTTGTAGGGACGAAAATGCTGATTTTGAATCCATATCCAGCCAGTTGTTTTCAATCATGATTTGTCCAATAGAACCACCCAAGGTATTCCCAGGACCAAGCAAAACTAATTTATCCGGACAAAATTCCTTTATAGCGACTGTAATTGCAGTAAAGAAATCGTAAGCATTTGTCACTTGATGTCCTAATGTATAGTTGTACAAATCTACAGTCTCTGTGCTAAATGGCGACCAAATATGTCCTCGCCCATCCACCAGAGACACAGATGGTTTTTGAAAAATAGATTGATGTAATAATTCGCATGCTTTTTTCGAGATGGATTCCAATAAGGGTGTATGAAAAGCAGCATGAAAAGGCAATTGAAATGGATAATTATCCTTTGCAGGTAATTTCTTTAATAAGATATCTAATGCTGATTGCTCGCCACCAATAACCAAATATCCTCCAAGATAAATGGACACATAAGCACTTACATTTTTAATCTCGGTTAATACTTCTTCTTTTTCAGACTCATCAACGTGCCAATTTTCATCCATAACTGAATATATAATTTGTCCACCGATAGTGCCATCTTTCATCATGGATCCCATAGTACTAATTAAGGAATAGGCATTTTCATGGGTCAAAGCTCCACTTAATGCCAAGGCACTATACCATCCCATGGAATTTCCTGTGATGGCAACAATCTCATATTTTTCTTGGTCAATGGAAAGAAAGTCAGATAAACTACAAGCGTAAATAAGTGGCGACGCATGTTCCCCCGACATGTGAATTTTGGCTCTAAATGGCTTCGAATCCAATTCTGTTAACGTGGAATTTCCAACCAATTTTCGCTGATCATCCATATAAGCAATCTGGTTTTTTGCCGATGCGCCAAAAGTGGCCAAATAACCCGATGTTTCTCGCGTATATGTCCCTCGTCCTGGACAGATTATCACAATGCGTTCTTTAGCCATTCACTAATTCCAACCCGTGTTTAATGATGGATTTTTTACTTGGAAGTGTAGCAGTCGCAGCAATACCAATTGAAATAAAACTGTCTTCCGCTGCATGAAGTTTAATATTCAAATGGTTATTACTTTCAGATAATAAGTTTGAAATAAGCCCTTCACCGTGACACCCCGTTCGACGACATTCATCCACAATAAGTACATTTTCACACGTACCAATGGCATTCAATAATTTTTGAATATTGATATCAGACAGCCAGCGGAGATCAATGACTTTAATTTTTTTCTTTAGTTTTTTTTCAATCTCTTTTTTAGCCTGAAGTGACAAGTACAAACCATTCCCGTATGTGATAATTGTGAGTGTCTTTCCATTCCCATATTCTGAAAATTTCCCTAATGGAATTTCTTCATCTAAATCGGGATATTGGAAAACCCATTTTCCATCTTTTGGTTCATAAAGATCCTTTGCCATATAAAGTGCAATCGGTTCTATAAAAACCACGACTCTACCATTCTCATAAGCTTCTCGAACGGCAGTTCGAAGCATTCTTGATGCATCTGCACCATTAGACGGCACTGCAAGAATTAAACCGGGAATGTCTCTAAAAACGGTTAATGAATTATCATTATGAAAATGACCACCAAATCCTTTTTGATACGCCAAGCCCGGAACACGTAAAACCATTGGATTGGTAAATTGACCTTTAGAGAAAAAAGGTAATGTAGCCGCTTCTCCACGCAATTGATCTTCTGCATTATGAAGGTAAGCCAAAAATTGAATTTCAGGAATTGGAATGAAACCATTTTGACCAAACCCTATCCCAAATCCAATGATAGATGTTTCATCTAATGGGCTGTTAAATACACGTCGCTCACCAAATTGTTTGTAAAGATCAGCTGTCACATAGTATACGCCGCCCTTTTGTGCCACATCTTCACCAAAAATTAATGTGTTTTTGTAGCGAAGCATTAAATCTGATAAGGTGTAATTAATCAATTTTGCCATATGATGGGATTGATCCATTCGATTGAATTCTTTACCGAACAGATCCTTCCGAACTTTCGCTGAAGGCTGCTTTGGTATTTTTCTTGACGATTGATTTGCAATAATGGATTCAATTACGTCTTCAGCTGATTCAAGTTTAGGCCGAAGGGTTGTAGCATCAAAAACGTGGTTCACTTGCTGTCGAATCGATTCATATAGACGCACTATTTCTTCGGATGATAAACAATTGTTCTCAATTAAAATTCGTGATGAGTGGAGTAATGGGTCATTGAATTCTGTGGCTTCAATTTCTGCCAAGGGAAGATATCCAACCTCAACATCTGAACCGGCATGCCCCATGAGTCGCACCGTTTTCATATGAAGAAAAATGGGCGACCGATTTATCCTGCAATCGTGCTCAACTTGTCGAGATTTAATCATAAGATCAATGAGATGAAGTCCATCTGTTTTCACATACTGCAATCCAAGGCGATTAGAAAAATTTTGCTCAATCCAATGTTCATTTGTCGGCACAGAAATTCCGGTTCCATTATCTTCACAAATAAAAATAATGGGGACATGGCCCCCAGAATTGCTGACCCAACTAGCTGTATTAAACGCACTTAGTGCTGTTGCATGGTTCGCGCTGGCATCTCCAAAACTGCATAAGATAATGCTTTCAGTTTTCAATTTTCTTTCTGAAATGTCCAGATCTTTAGCCCGATCAATAGAAAAAGCAGTTCCCACAGCTTTAGGCAAATGACTGGCAATCGTGCTGGTTTGTGGCGGTATATTGAGCTTTTTACTCCCAATCACTTTATGCCGGCCACCGCTAATGGGGTCATCGGAAGATGCCATGAAAGAAAGGGCTATATCATAAATGGGAGTAGATTCAGGTAATTGTTTGGATCGCTGAATAAAAAATGGGCCACTACGATAATGAAGAAAAGCCATGTCCGTGTAAGGGAAAACTTTTCCAAAAACTGCATTTCCTTCATGCCCAGAGCTCCCAATGGTATAAAAGCACTTTCCTTCATTTTTTAAAATACGCGCTTTCAGATCCATGTGTCGACTCATAATCTGGGACTCAAATAGAGAGATCAGTTCTGAAGAACGAATATTGGTTTGAGATAAATGTATATTGGTTCGTGCTGAAGGAAAATGTCCTAATCTTACATGATCTAAAAAATTCTGATCAATTATTTCTTCTCTGTTAAAAATACTCATTTATTTTGCCACTATTTCAAGGGAAGAAACCATTATTCACACCATTCGTGCTTTGGTGGTATAAATCATTCAAATCAATCCATGGTCTGCAAAGGAATACACATCATTTCCAGCAATGATCAAATGATCATGAACAGACACATCAATGGCTTGAGCAGCTTTTTTCAGCTTTTTGGTGATGGTAAGATCATCCTGGCTGGGGTTAGGGTTTCCACTGGGATGGTTATGGACAAAAACCAAAGCAGCCGCATCATTCACAAGTGCTCGCTTTACGACCTCCCGCGGATAAACTGCTGATGTGGATAAAGTGCCTTCAAACAGTTCTTCCATTTTCAGAATCTGGTTCCGTCCATTAAGGTAAATAACGAGAAAAACTTCTCTATTTTTATCCCGGAGATTATGTTTGAGATAGTCCAATACTTCATCTGCTGATCGCACAAAATCTTTATCCAATACTCGGTCAGCTAGATACCTTCTCGATACGGCTTGGGCAATCTTTAGTCCTAATACGTTTTTATCACCGATACCCTTGATTTCTTTTAATCCAGTGGGCTCAGCTTCCAAAACCGCTTTGAGAGAACCAAATTTCTTCAGAGCCTCTTTGGCTTGTTGTTTACAATCTGTGCGGGGTGTTCCCAAGGTGAGCAGAAGTTCAATGATTTCGTAATCGTGGAAGCCCTCTAGTCCGCTTTTCAGAAATTTTTCACGGAGTCGCTGGCGGTGACCTTCGTTGGAATTAGCCACAGAGTTCACTAGGTAAAATACTGGACATTATAGCTCAGCGTGAATCGCGTCTCAGTTGTTAGTTTTTTAAACTCATGAGCTTTTCTTTGAATTCCCGGAGTTCCCGAATGTTTCCTATCTCAATCTCCCCTGAATCCCATTTTAATTTGAAATCTAATTCGGAATCTGAACCACCTTGTTTTTGGTAGAGCGAGTAGAGGTCAGCTTCTTCGCGTGGTTTGGCTGCGTGTAGGGTTGCGGTGAGTTGATAGGCGATGTCTTCTCCAATATCTTCAACCACACGATGGGGGAGATTCTTTTCCAATAAACTTTGCTCAATCCGTGAAAAACGCAGCCCATTCACGACATAATCCTGATAGGCTTCCCAAGCAAAAGGTGCAACTGCTTTTACAGATTCTGCCATTGCATCAGAAAAAACTCGTATCTCATATTGGGCGTGACTGTCAGATCGTAAACCAACGAAATGAAGAAGATTGTGAAGGTCATTTTTCCAATACCATTCTGTATAAAGATTCACTGGCAGTATAGACCGTGCCAATTCACGGGCAACACCTGCTTCATTTAATTCTGAATAAATGGCAAAACTTCTTTCAGAAATTTCTTTGAATGAATCCAATACTTTTTGTTTTAATTCTGTCGGGACTTCCCCCATCCGTCCCTGCTTATTCAAGGCACTCTGGAACTGGATATGCTCCGGATCGGGCATATAAAATTCATCCCGTGCTTCAGAATACCGGAGTGAATATTCGTTTATATTGGCTGTACGATGACGAACCCATTGCCGAGCCACAAAGATTGGCATTTTGCAATGGAATTTGAATTCCACCATTTCAAAAGGCGTAGTATGGCGGTGACGCATTAGATAACGAATAAGCCCGCGATCTTGAGAAACTTTACTGGTTCCTTGCCCGTAACTCACACGGGCAGCCTGAACGATGGCATCATCACCACCCATGGAATCCACGAGCCGGACAAAACCTTTATCTAAACATTTAATTGCATTTTCTGGTATTTGGGTCATTATTATAGCTCTAAATTATTTTTCGATAGATCATTAAACCATCTCTGACGGGTAAAAGCAATTGTTCTAATCTACCATCATTTTTTATGAGTTCAGCAGTTTCCCTAAGTGCCTTGGCGTCATCATCTTCCGGGTTTAACACAGAACCGCTCCAAAGCATATTATCAAAAATAGCTATCCCACCTTTTTTCAATAACATGGTTCCTTTTCGATAATATTCTGGATACCCTGTTTTATCTGCGTCTACAAACATCATATCGAAAGAGCCTGCTCTGAATTCTTCCAAAGATTTATCTGCTTCACCCTTGTGAATTGAAATCTTATAATTCACATCTGATTTTTTGAACCAGCCCCTGGCTGTAACAATATGTTTTTCCATCAATTCGCAAGAATGGATCTCTCCATCAGCCGGTAAAGCTTCCGCCATTTTTAATGTGGAATATCCCGTGAACATCCCAATTTCTAAAACTCTTTTTGCGCCGGAAATTTTTATTAACATTTGTAAAAGTCCGCCTACCAGGGAACCGCAGAGCATTTGAGGGATTTCTTCAGTTTCCCAAGTTGTTTTAGACAATTCCTTTAAAAGATCTGTATCATCCAAAGAATGATCTTTGCAGTATTGTTCTATATCTTTTGAGATTAAATGCATTATTACCTAATTACTATTTAATACCTGGAACGTTTTATCCACCGCATCCACATCTCCTGCGATTAATCCCGGTTCTATTAATGTGTTTGCTTGATTGTATATCCGTGGATTCCCTTTCAGATCAATTAATTTTCCCCCTGCTTCATTAATAATGCAATTCCCGGCACAAATATCCCATTCGTTTTTTGGGCGAAGGGAAGCAAAGATATCCGCATGACCTGCTGCCGTAATTCCTAATTTATATGCTACTGAACCAATGGCACGCAATTCGCCAAAGACGCCATTAAAGGGCTCCCATAGTCCACGTCGTGTCTCGGAACGACTATTTAATATGACCATTTCACCAATGTCCTCTTTTGTCATACATTGAATCGATTCGCCATTTAAATGGGCACCTTCCCCATTGGCAGCTGTGAACGTTTCTTTTGTGACCGGATTGTAAAGGACACCCACAATGGGTATTCCATTTTCGACCAATCCAACACTAACTACAAAATTGGGAACTCCTTCTATAAATTCCTTTGTTCCATCCAAGGGATCAACAACCCAAACACGATCTTTCGTAAGTCTTTCAGGTGAATCAACTGTTTCTTCTGAAAGCCAACCATATTCCGGGCGTGCATCCTTTAAAACTTTTTTCAAATATGAGTCCGCTGCATGATCTGCCGTGGTGACTGGATTATGATACCCTTTATCTTTGATCTCATATTCCGCTTTGTAATAATTAAGAATAAGTCCGCCTGCTTCAATGGCGGCATCTTTTGCCAGTTTTAATTCGGAGTTCATTTTGTATTAAAAATTATGGAATAATGGGTGGCTAAATTAAAGTGAAAGAAAAACCAATGGTATCATATATGTTAATAAATAAGATCAGTTATAAGTTGAAGATTGATCAAATGTTAGAAATCTAATTTATCACTATCTCATCCGTAAATACCCAAGAAGGTCCTCCGGCACCGGGATGATAATCGGGACATATGTTCAAATTCATGCCATTCACACGAATATATCGTGTTTTTAAATTTTCAGGCATTGCCTTGTAATGAAAGATGTCCTGTTTTAGACTAAAATCATTGTTGGGATAATATTCGTAAATAGATTCAAAATGTTGTCCATCCAACGAATGTTCTATCTCTACCTTTTGTGGTAAAAAGATCCAAACTACCTGGTCCTGGAGAAACCGTGCTTCGATGGAATTCACTTTTTGTATTTGTCCCAAGTCAATAGTAGCAACCATATCTTCTGCCTCGAACCCTTGCCAGGATACATCTCGAAAGTTGAGCGTCCCGCCGACCCCGTTGACCAAGGCATTGACATTCTCACCCGAATATTTTTTATGAGCGTTATTCACAAGCATTATCTTTTTCGCAATAGCAGAATGATTCAGTTTTACGATGGAAGGCCGCACACCGCAAATGGTCGTGTATGCTTCACTTCCAACACGGTCTGTTAATTTATCGCCTAATGTTGTTCGTGCCGACTCGCTCAATTTTTCCAGATCTTTTACAACTTCGGGGAATTGGGCGGCGAGATCAGTCGTTTCCCCAATATCATATTCCAAGTCATAGAGTTCCAACCCAGCTATGCCCTTTCCATAAGGTCCGGGATGAAGGTTTTTTCCCGGCTCCACATTAATGTAAGATCGATGCTCATGGGGAAAAACCAGTTTCCAATTACCTTTACGAACAGCGATTAAATTCTCTCCATAATAATAAAAGAGTTCATCCCGCGGATTGGCGTTGGGTTCGCCATTCAAGATGGTCATTAGGCTTACACCATCGATCTTATTGCGAATCTCTCTTTCACCCACAATTTCTGCAATGGTAGGATAAATATCGATTGTCCCAGCAATATTTGAAATATTTTGATTTTGTGAAATTTTTTCCGGCCAACGCATAATGCATGGCACTCGAGCACCGCCTTCCCACATGGTGCCCTTTCCTTCGCGCAGTGGCCCCGCAGAACCGCCCCATTTGCCAAAATTCAGGGCCGGGCCATTATCACTGGCAAAGATCACAAGTGTATTTTCGTCAATGCTATTTTCTTTTAATGTTTTCAGGATCTCTCCTACGGACCAATCAATTTCCATCATTACGTCTCCGTAGAGACCCAACTCACTTTTTCCTGCAAATTTTTCAGAGACGGCTATGGGTTGGTGCGGCATGGGATGGGGCACATATAGGAAAAACGGGTTATCCTTATTTCGCTTAATAAAATCAACGGCTCGGTCTGTGATTAGAGTTGTTAATTGACCTTGGTTTTCAAATGTTTCAATGGAATTTTTCGGCTCATTTCCATCCCAAAAGGACATGGTTGGATAATAGCTCCGCTTCTTATTGATGAGTGGGTTTCCGTCATAGTCCACAGGCCACATATCATTGGAGCAAATAAGCCCGGCATATTCATCAAATCCATTTTGGAGCGGTAAATATTTTTCCATGTGTCCCAAATGCCATTTCCCGAAGACACCATTCGTGTATCCATGGCGCTTTAGCAGTTTAGCGATGGTTTCCGTTTTGGGATCGAGTCCATTTAAATCCCACGGTAGAAGCGCTCCCTGCACACCAACTCGTTCCGAATAACTACCGGTCATGAGGGATGCTCTGCTTGCACTACACACCGCCTGGGACACATAAAAATCTGTAAAGCGAATGCCGTCCTTGGCCATTTGATCCAAGTTTGGTGTTTCAAAACCGTCAGCGC
>CAJWPW010000025.1 GCA_913045415.1 uncultured Fidelibacterota bacterium
AACTTTTACAGTGAGCCCAACAAAATAACTCTGGATCCAAAAAAGCGTAAAACGGTAAATATTACCCTGGATAAGGTTATACCGCCCATTGAGCCGCCAAAAGATACTGACTATATAAAACACATTAAGATTCAGAGCAAACTGCTGACCGAGTTCTGGGGCCGTCCCATGTACTTAGGCGCACACGTGCTTTTACCCCATGGCTACGATGAGCATCCTGATGCCAATTACCCACTGATGATCTTTCATGGTCATTACCCAGCTGATTTTGGCGGATTTCGTCCAGAACCACCGGATCCAGAGCTGGAGCCGGATTACAGCGAACGTTTCCGGCTTAAAGGATATAACCGAATTGTCCAGGAGCACGATCACCAGTTTTACAAGGACTGGACATCAGACGATTTCCCCCGGGTCATCGTTATTGAGATCCAGCATGCGACCCCCTACTATGATGATTCATATGCGGTCAACTCGGCAAACCTTGGTCCCTATGGAGACGCCATTACCTATGAGCTCATTCCCTATATTGAACAGCAGTTTCGTGGGTTAGGTGCAGGCTGGTCCAGGTTTCTCTATGGCGGATCTACCGGCGGCTGGGAAGCGCTGGCGGCCCAGGTATTTTATCCCGATGAGTATAACGGTTGCTATGCGGCCTGCCCCGATCCTATAGATTTTCGTGCCTACTGCCTGGTCGATATATACAAAGATGAGAATGCCTACTATTCCGGCCCCAGCTACCGACCAGTTGAACGGCCGGGCCACCGCAATTATATAGGTGCAGTCAATGCCACCCTCAGGCAGAACAATTACCGGGAACTAGCCCTGGGGACCAATAGTCGTTCAGGGGACCAATGGGATATCTGGCAGGCGGTCTACAGCCCCATGGGAGAAGACGGCTACCCGAAACCGATTTGGGATAAGAAGACCGGTGAGATTGACCATGAAGTGGCAGAATACTGGCGGGAGAACTACGACCTGCGCTATATCCTGGAAAGAGATTGGGCTGAAATTGGATCAAAGCTGGAAGGGAAAATCAGTGTGTACTGTGGCGACATGGATAACTATTACCTGAATAATGCGGTCTATCTTATGGAAGAATTTTTAGAGTCCACTACCGATCCGTACTATAACGGTGAAGTGGATTATGGAGACCGGGCAGAACACTGCTGGAACGGGGATCATACCCGTCCCAATGCAACGTCACGGCTGCGCTATAACCAGATGTTTATTGAACGGGCGGTTGAGCGTATGAGTCAATCTGCTCCTGAAGGGGCTGATCTTAAGAGTTGGAAATATTAATTAATCTTTTTTAGACCCGTGTGATATTTGGCGGGTCTGTTTTGGGGGCATAGATCCGGTCTGGATCCAGTTCCCGGCGGTAGTATTCAAATATTTTTCCTGTTCCCTGCCAGTTTTCGACCCGGTCGATGATTCGGATATTCCCTGTAAATTTTGATGAAACACCATCTATTACGTGGCCAGTTATAAATTGTATTTTTTCCTGTTTTTTCGCCCAGTTCAGATATACGCGTTTCAGCATTTTAGCATAGCCGTTGCCCTTAAACTGTTTCTGGACAACGAAGGCATAGGTATAGAGCGTGTTTGTTTTTCCGAAATTAATATCAAGCCGGGCCCAGGGTTCAATGCTGAGTATTTCCAGAGGAACACCTATGATGTAGCCTATAATGTTCCCTTGGTGCCTTGCAATGAAGGGCAGGGAGCCTTCCTTGTTAAAATAGGTCTGGATCGTGTTGGGGGTGAGTTTTGCGGCTGTGCCGTACTCTTCTACCAGAGACTCGGAGATATTGATGAGGGGATTATAGTCATTCGCACCAACATAATCCATCAGCTCAATTTGAAAAGGACCGCTGGAAGCAATAATGGTGGTTTTTGATTCTGATTCATGTTGAAAATTCAATTCTTCCATGGTCATAGTTTATGGATGGTATAAGTGAGATGATAGATGTAAGATGGAAATTAGAAAAATGGTAACAGTTGAATAGGTCATCCATCCCTATCTCTAATAACAGTTGTGCTAATTTCTGAGAACCTTCCCTTAACTAAATAGTTACAAAATAGTTTGAAATCAAATTGGTGGAATTAAAAGTATCTCGGTAAATTTCGGGTCTATGACTGCATTTAATTCTCGCCTTAAATCCCTTTGTGATGACCGTGAATCCTGGCTTTGCGTGGGATTAGATATGAATCCGGAAGCGTTTGGATCCAATGATTTAGCCAATTTAAAAGACCATACTTTTAATGTAATTGATGCTACCCGTGATCTGGCTGTTGCCTACAAACCGAATTTTGCATTTTTTGAACGTTGGGGCGCTGCAGGTTTTGCCTGGCTGGAAGAAACAGCAATGTATATTGGCGATGATCATATCAAGATCGCTGATGCAAAACGGGGAGATATTGGGAACACTGCCATTCAATATGCTGATAGTATTTTTGGTCATTTTGGATTCGATTGCGTTACGTTAAGTCCTTATATGGGCAGGGATAGTATCGACCCATTCCTCCATGATCCTGAAAAAGGAGTATTTATTTTATGTCGAACTTCCAACCCATCCGCAGCAGATTTTCAAAATATTTTATCTGATGATAGCAAGCTTTACGAAAAGGTTGCTATGTGGGCTAATGGATTAAATGATAAGAATAATGTTGGGCTTGTTGTTGGAGCTACAGCACCGGAAGAATTGACGCGTATTCGGGAAATTTCGCCTGATCTATCCATGTTGATTCCCGGTGTGGGTGCGCAAGGTGGAGACTTGGAACATTCAGTCAAGGTTGGAAACCAGTCAGGTGTAGGACTCATAAATATTTCTCGCGGAATTAGTTTCGCTGGTGATATGAGTGATCAGGCAATCCGGTCCGCTACTGTAGAGTATGTGAACAAAATGCGAAATTGTATTAAATGATAAACAAAAACCAAATATTAGAGATTTTTAAATCAACGGATGCGTTATTAGAAGGGCATTTTATTCTGACATCTGGTCGGCACAGTCCAAACTATTTTCAATGTGCAAAAGTTTTACAGCATCCGGAATATCTCACAGCATTTTCGGTCATAATTGCTGACGAATTTGAGTCCATTCAACCGGATGTAGTTATTTCTCCAGCCATTGGCGGTGTTGTGTTGGGTACAGAAGTGGGAACCCAACTGGGCTGCCGAACTATTTTTGCAGAAAGGAAGGAAGGGAAAATGGTCATTCGTCGTGGATTCGAAATCAAAGCGGACGAAAAAGTACTTGTTGTGGAAGATGTGATCACCACAGGCGGATCCGTAAAAGAAGTCATGGATCTTGTTTCCGAAACAGGCGGAAACATTGTTGGTATTGGTGTGTTAGTTGATAGAAGTAACGGTAAGGCTAATCTACATCAGAATCAATATTCAATCGTTAAAATGGATGCTGTCAGTTATGGGGAAAATGAGATTCCCGAAGATCTGGCCGCCATCCCAATACAAAAACCAGGGAGTAGATTTTTATCATGAAAAATATTTTAATCAGTATAATAATAGGAGCCTTAACAGTGAGTTGCGAAAAACAACCTAAAGCAGAAGTGAAAACAATTGGTTTAGGACAACCAATTGAACAAATAGAAGTGGCTGTCATTACAACGCAATATGGAGATATGGTTGTAAATTTTTTCGACCAAGCTGCGCCAATGCATGTGGAGAGTTTTAAAGCCCATGCAAAAAGTGGATACTATAATGGAACGATTTTTCATCGTGTAATTCCTGGATTTGTGATTCAAGGAGGCGATCCCAATACTAAAGGAGATGATAAATCCAAATATGGAATGGGTGGATATGCGGGAAAGTATTTTAATGTGGGTGTTGAAAATGATATGACTACATGGAACATACCTGCAGAATTCAATGATATAAAACACCGTCTTGGTATTCTTTCAATGGCCCGTTCTCAATCACCTAATAGTGGTGGGAGCCAGTTTTTTATTTGCGCAGGTGATGTCCCTAATCTTGATGGAAAATACACCGTGTTTGGGCAAGTGATTGAAGGGCAAGAAATAATTGATCAAATTGTGAATCTTCCCCGGGATGGTCGTGATAATCCAAACCAGCGGATAGAAATGCAAGTTAGGTTAGAAAAACGGGATAAATGACTGAACCCTTTCTGGGATTAGCCCTCGGCGGCGGTGGTGCACGAGGTGCAGCTCATATAGGCGTGTTGCAGGAATTAGATAAGGCTGAAATTAAAATAGATTTAATTGCTGGAACCAGCGCTGGGTCTATTATCGGTGCAATGTATGCTGCTTCTAATGATCCTTTTTGGGTCGAAAGCCGGTTCAGAAAATTCATGAAGAGTGATTCATTTGAAGGTCTCAAATCCGGAAGAATGCTAGATGACCGAAACCCGGATTCTGTTCTGGACCAGATTGCCAAAAAAGTTAAGGATCATTATGTAGTCATGATGGGCTTGAATAGGGAATCTATTGTGAAGAAAGAGCCTCTTCGAAGGGCCATTTCTTTTTTAGTACCTGTCAAAAAATTTGATGAATTAAAAACTCCAATGAAGGTTTTGGCAACGGACCTTCAATCTTGTGAAGATTTAATTATAGAATCTGGTAATCTAATCGATGCGCTTGTCAAAAGTTCATCCATTCCAGGGTTTGTTCAACCATCAGGGAATGAATCAGAATTAATCGTAGATGGTGGCGTGAGTATGCCCATTCCTGTTCCCGTATTACAGATGGATTGTAAATTCATTCTTGCCGTGGATATTTCAAGATATCAACTGGGACAGATCAAGGAACCAAATATGATCGAAATCATGAAAAGAGCTGATATGGTTACATCACTTCGGTTAAAGTCAGAATTAGCTAAAAAGGCAGATTTTGTAATTAAACCGGATACCTTGGGACTTCATTGGTCAGATTTTCATCAATTTGACACTCTGGTCGAAAATGGAAGAAAAGCAGCAAAGCAATGTATCGATCAATTAAAAATAGAAATTAATCGTAAAAAATCTCCATTCTTCAAACTGAAACAATGGTTGAGTTAACGCTTTAAACCCTTTACTTTTCGCGCCGCTAAATAGCACAAACTTCATAATGAAAAAAACATTGTCACTATTTTTAATGATTGGTTGCCTTTTTGCCCAAACCAATCCCGTTACAATGTCGGTAGAATCAATACCCAAGGTTCGCGCCGGTGAAGTAGCAGAAATAGTCATTTCGTTGAATATGGATGATGAGTGGCATATCTATTCAATTTTCAAGACGTCTGCTGGTGCAGGCCCTTTGCCTACAGAAGTGAGCGTTGGTGGTAATGCAGTCGGTATGGTTGCCCCTGTAATCGAACCTGAGCCCATATATGCATTTGATCCTGGTTTTGAAACAGATACATATTATCACAAGGGAAATACGCAATTCACTGTCCCCGTAAAACTCAAACGCAATCTTCAACCAGGAACTTATAAAATTGCTGTTGATGTATTCTACATGGTTTGCAATGCCAGACTTTGCTACCCACCTGTCACGAAAACAGACACTGTTGTAGTTGAAATTGAACCAGGTTCACCTCGGGCGGATAAATTATCCTTCGCAGTTGCAACTTCATCTCCAAATGATCGTGGTCCATTAGGTAAAGCTAATTCACTGTTAGGGATTTTTTTACTAGCGGTAGGTGGTGCAATTTTAAGTTGGGTCATGCCTTGTGTATACCCAATGATTCCAATTATTATTTCATTTTTTGGCAAAATGTCTGAAGAAAAACATATTGGAAAGAATACGATTGCTTCATTTTATGGCTTGGGAATTGCGGGTACTTTTGTTCTTATCGGCACCCTCGTTGGATTTTTATCTTGGGGAGTCAGTGATGTAGCTGCCCAATCGAGATATGCTAATATAGGAAATTTTATTGCAACCAATTCCTGGATCAACCTTGGGCTAGGCATTCTTTTCATATTTTTTGCCTTATGGATGTTTGGGATAATCAATGTGAATGTTGCTGGAACATTGTTAAATAAAACAGATCAGGCCGGCCAATCGGCAAAAAGTGCATATCTAGGATCATTTTTATTAGGCATCACTTTTGCCATCACCAGTTTTAGTTGTACTGTGCCGGTTGTTGGGTCACTTCTTGTGGTTGCAGCTGCAGGAACCGCCAATGGCTTACTGACCAGTATATTTGGTATGGCGATTTATGGGGTCGTTTTTGCTGCACCATTTGTAGCACTCTCATTGTTTCCAAAAGCATTGGATAGGTTGCCACAATCCGGTTCCTGGATGGAAACATTAAAAATAGTTTTCGGTTTTATTGAGATTGCAGCAGCAGTAAAATTTTTATGGGTACCGGATCTTGAATGGGAACTGGGAATTTTACCACGCAATGTTGTTCTTGCTATATTCATTCTAATTGGATTATTACAGATCGGATATTTATTTGGATTTTTTAGAATTGGTTCAGCCGAAAAAGTAAAGCCTTTTCAAATTGGTAAAGGGCGTGTGATTGGAATTCTATTAACTGGAATGGTATTGTTCCCAATTGGGATGTCTCTGGCGTCACCACCGACTTATCATTATGCAAAAATGCCAAGGGTAATGGAAGAATTTATTGAAGCAATGGTTCCACCACCTCCTACTGAAGATGCCATAGCCATACGAGAAGGCTGGTTTGTGGATCAATATGATGATGCACTAGCCAAAGCAAAACTGGAAGGAAAACCATTATTCATTGATTTTACCGGTGTATATTGCGCCAATTGTCGTGTCATGGAGCGGCGTATTTTTCCAATGGCATCCGTCAAGGAAGAATTTGATAAAATGATTCTTGTAAGACTTTATGTGGATAAAAAAGATTCACTGAGCGAGGCTTACGCTCGACTTCAATTTGAACGCTATCAACAAGCAACTCAGCCCTATTATGTTGTGTTGGATCCTGAAGATGAATATACATTGGTTGACACGGGTGGATATATTCCTAACGGGTTTACGGATTTTTTAATTAAAGGATTATCCGCCTTTGATGAACGAAAAAGTAATTAAAACTTTTCATAACTAAACCAAAAGAAAATATTTTGAAACACTTAATTAATATAATCATTCTCACAGCATTTATCTTCATGGGATGCGATAATGGGAACGCTCAGCAAAAAGCAAATCAAATCAAAAAGAACCGTCCAAAAACTGTTCAAAAAAGAGTGCAGAAAAATTCAAATCAGGAATTGATTGCACCGGAATTTACTCTGGCAGATCTTGATGGAAATTGGGTTTCATTAAAAGAATTAAAAGGAAAGGTTGTTTTGCTCAATTTTTGGGGAACCTGGTGTGGCCCTTGTCGCCAGGAGATTCCAGCTTTTATCAAATTAACTGAAAAATATAAAAAGGATGGATTAGAAATAATTGGGATCACACTTACGTCCGGGTCACCGGAAAATATCCAGTCTTTTTCTGATAAATGGGGCATCAATTATACTCTTCTTACTGATATCGAAGGAAATGAAACACAGGTTGTTACCGCTAAATATGGCCAAGCAACAAGGCAACGGATCACAGGAATACCCACCACTTTTATTATTGATCGAGAAGGGTACATTCGCCAGCGTTATGTAGGTCCAAGATCTGAATCAATTTTCTACAGGGATTTGGAACCCTATCTTTAAACACTAATATCAGCTCGCACGAGCCCGGAAAATTCATGAGAACAATTCGTTTAATCGTCAGCTATTCTGTCTGTCTTTTTTCAACACTTTATGCTGATCCAATTGACGGATACTGGCAGCAAAAAGTGGATTATGATATGGAGATTACCCTTGTTGACACATTACAACAGTTAACCGGGTTTACCACTATAAAGTACACCAATAATTCCCCTGATTCCCTCGATAGGATCTATATGCATTTATACCCCAATGCTTTCCAACTTGAGTCTGTAAAATACCGGGAATATATCGGAAATGCGGGACGTGCCTCACGGGCGAAATATTTCAAAGATCGTTTAGATGGATTCACCAGTAAGATTGATGTCCATGATTTTTCTGTTGCCCTGCCCAAGGAAGGGGCTTCCTGGATTCATAGAATACCGATCCTGGATGAATACAAAATTGATGATACCATCCTGGAAGCAAAACTCATGGAAAAAATAGCTCCCGGCAAGACGGTTCGGATTGATCTTAACTGGACCCATCATGTGGGTGAGATGGTGGAACGGGCCGGGTATTACGAAGGCCAGTATAATATGGCACAGTGGTATCCAAAAATGGTGGTTTATGATGAAGAAGGTTGGAATGCGGATGTTTTCCATGCCCAAGGTGAGTTTTATGGAGAGTTTGGGAATTTCGATGTCAAATTCGACCTTCCCAAAGCATTCATTATTGCCGCCAGCGGAGTGGTGACTGATGGTGATCCGGGATGGGAATCTGTCACAGTTGACACATCCTTTGACTTTGACGTGTGGGTCGATATTTATGATTCCACCTATGTTCAACCCGATACATCGGAACGAAGAACCGTTACTTTTTTTGCTGAAAATGTCCACGATTTTGCCTGGGTGGCATCCAAGGATTTTCTCTACGAAGGAGGAAAACATAATGATATTGATGTTCATGTACTCTATGATAAAGGAAGAGGCGAGAAATGGACTAAAGATGTTCTGGAACGATCTATTCGTGCAATATCATGGTTAGAAGAAAAATTTGGGAAATATCCCTATCCTCAGGTAACTACCACAGATCGAATAAAAAGTGGTGGGATGGAATATCCTATGCTGGTCATGAATGGTAGGGAAAGTGAAGGATTGATTGTCCACGAATACGGCCATATTTATTTTTATGGAATTCTTGCGAATAATGAAGTGGATGAAGCGTGGCTGGATGAAGGGTTTACCACAACACAAACAAGCCATTATTTGATGAATCGTTATGGGCATCATGGGTTTGATTTAAGTTTGGATGAAGACCGGGCTAAGTTTCCTAAGAAATATTGGCCACTGGAACATAGTCTTCATTCCGATCAATGGTCGGCTATCAGTTTTATGCGTAGCGGACATGATGAAAACATCAGTCGGGCATCGTATTTATACAAGAATGGTTCTGCCTATGGACGAAATGCATACACTAAACCAGCATTAATGTTAACGGAATTAAAATATTTATTGGAAGATTCACTTTATTATGGTGCCATGCAGCATTATTATGATAAGTGGAAATTGAAACATGTTAATGAACAACGATTTGTTGATGCAATAGAAGAATATACCGGAGAAGAATTGGATTGGTTCTTTGACGCCTGGCTCCACACAACTCATCATCTGGATTATGGAATCAAATCTTTCAAGAAAAAACCTAATGATGATGGCACATGGATGGTCGATTTGGGAATCGAATCTAAAGGGACACGGTTTATGCCTCTCCTTGTAGAAACCACATTCGAAGATGGAACAACTGATCGTCGTTGGTGGAAAAACCACCTTTGGCGGTAT
>CAJWPW010000026.1 GCA_913045415.1 uncultured Fidelibacterota bacterium
TGTTTAGCCAATTCAGCATTGGTTGTCCGACTATTTGATTGAAGTGCTTCTAATAGTCGCCTGTCTTTATGGTCAATATTCATTTAATAATTCTATAAAGTTAAAATAATATAGTATAAAATATGGTAAATATTATATAATACAAAATTATATTCTGTTTTAATTAATACTTTTTCTCTTCGACAAGCTCGGAGATCTAGAATATTGGGAGTGGTAATAGGTTCTTTCATGAATAAACTTCACCTTATTTTATGTTGATTATTCCATGAAAATCGAAGGACCCCTCATTCCTGCAATATTTGTTGAACGGCCCAACCGTTTTATCACGATGATTAAAATTGATGATGTAATTCATCGAAGTCATCTACCTGATCCCGGCAGACTCAAAGAATTGTTATTTCCCGGAGCAAACCTTTTGGCTAGAGCAGCACCAAAAAATTCAATAAGAAAAACAAAATATTCTACTATTATGGTGAATCATGAAGGACAATTAATCTCATTAGTTTCTGCATTACCAAATAGGTTTGTAAAGGAAGCTTTGGAAAAAAATGAAATTCCGATATTTAAGGATTACTCACTTGTACGACCGGAAATAGCAGTTGGTAGGCACCGGTTCGATTTTTTATTAAAAGATTCAACTGGGGCTGATTTTTATTTAGAAGTTAAATCGGTTACTTTTGTGGAAAATGGGGTTGCACAATTCCCGGATGCTATAACAGATCGTGGAACCAAACATGCTTTGGCATTAAAAAAACTAGTTGAAGAAGGAAAAGGAGCCGGAATATTGTTTGTATGTCAGAGGCCAGATGCTGTTTCTTTTCGCCCTATGTGGGAACGAGACCCTAAACTAGCGAATGCTGTATTGAAAGCAAATAATGCAGGAGTAAAGATATGGTGTATTACATTAAATGTATCAGAAACTGATATGACATTTAATAAAGAGATTCCTGTAAATTTGGAATTGCAAAATATTTAAATTGGATTTCAAAATACATTATTTAAATAAAACTCTATCAATTATAACACTTATACTTGTGTATTCTTGTGCTGCGATTCAGGGTCCTTCGGGTGGGCCCAAGGACGAAACGCCTCCGGAATTGATTCAGACTATTCCAAGTGGCGGGTCCATCCATTTTAAAGATAAGCGAGTAGAACTTATATTTTCAGAATTTGTAGATGCCAACACTGTAGAAAAAGCTATTCATGTATTACCGACACTGCCTGAAGAACCCAAAATCATTTATAAAGGTAGACGAATTTTTGTGGAATTCCCGGATACCCTAATTGAAAACCAAACTTATATAATATCCATTGACAGAACCTTAAAAGATGAACATAAGGTTGCTCTTGCACAGGGAATTCAAGTTGCTTTCACAACGGGTGATGAAATTGACAAAGGGGAAATTTCTGGAACTGTAACTTATGATAAATCCTCTTCAGTCCATCTTTGGAAGGTTCAAAATGAAAAGGATTTAACAGAATTTTATCAACGTATCCCAGATTATGTGGTGGATGCTTCTGATAGTGGAAAGTATAAATTTCGATATTTATCGGATGGTAATTATCGATTAATGGCAGTGGATCGATCTGCATCAGGTTCACCTATTTCTTCAGATAGGACGGTGTATGGATTACCATGGAATCCATTAATTCAAATTCGTGATTCAAAGGAAATAACCAGACAAAATATTCGGATCCCAAATAACATGGGTGGAATCAAGATGAATCAAGCAGAATGGGAAACTGGAAATTGGAGTACCATTTCTTTCTCAGAGAATATTACAGAATGGGAGTCAGCCGTAAAAATACATGCAATTTATGAAGATTCATCAATACATCAGCCAAGTCAATTTCTGAATATATTGGATGGAACAAAACTTCACCTTACTTTTTCGGATTTAGATAAAAATCAATATGTCACTATCTTGACAAATGGAATCATGCAAGGCGAAGAAACCATTATAGATTCTGGATTGATTAAATTAAGAGTAGATACATCTATTGATACGACAAATCTCTCGATAAAAGCACCCACCAAGAATTTTGTGCTTTCAATCGAAGAAGATAATATCATTCCAATTGAAATTATTTTTTCAAATTTGATTGACTCTGAGAAAAGCCAGAATTCATTCGCATTGATGCAAGATTCGATTTCTATTCCTTTCAATTCCGCATGGATTACGCCATTACATTCAACAATTATACCATTGGAAAACTGGACACCTAGAAGCTCCTATAAAATATTATTGCTTCGTGATGAAATTCATCCAATTTTTGGACAAACACTCAAAGATTCAGTAAAAACTATTTCCTTTAAAACTTCTGATTATCAGGGATATGGCAGACTTATAGGATCATCATCAGAAAAATTGTCTTCGAAAATTGTTGCCGAAATTGCTTCAATGGAAAAGAAACCCAGCATATTTAGATCTGTTGTAAATTTGGATGGAAATTTTGATATGAAAAAGTTACCTGAAGGAAATTATTCTTTATTCTTTTTTCAAGATTCAGATGGTAATGATCGGTATTCTTACGGAAGAGTAGACCCATATAAACCATCTGAATGGTTTTATACTTATCCTGACACGGTCAATATTCGAACTAACTGGGATCTTGAACTCAATTCTATAAAATTGGAGCAGCATCCGTAAATGAAATGTGTAATTCTTGCGGGAGGTAGCGGTACCCGATTTTGGCCTTATAGCCGATACAACAGACCGAAACAACTTTTGAAAATTGTTGGGAATCAGTCAATGTTACAAATGACAGTAGATCGCCTTCTTAAGATTAAAAAAGTAACGGATATCTATATTATTACTCGACAAGATCTTAAAGATAGTGTCATCAAAGAAATTTCGGGCGTAAAATCAGAAAACATCATTGCTGAGCCTTCGGGTAAAAATACTGCTCCAGCCATTGGACTAGTTGGAGCGTTACTTGGTTTAACTGAGCCAGATACTGTTATGGGCGTTTTCCCAGCAGATCACTTAATTGTTGGACACCGTGCTTTTTCAAAGGCCATAAATACAGCAGATCGTCTTGCAAAAAAAGGTGATAATTTGGTAACAATTGGTATTCCGCCCACAAGTCCTTCTACCGCTTACGGATATATACAATATGATGATACCGATGAAAAAGGTTATCTGGGAGCCCATCGTGTAAAAACATTTGCTGAAAAACCTCACAAAGATTTGGCAAAACGATTTGTAGCTAGCGGCGATTTTGTTTGGAATGCAGGTATGTTTTTTTGGAAGGTGAGCACATTTTTATCTGCGATGGATTTATATATGCCCGAATTGATGGAATCTCTCAATGAAATTGCGCCACGGCTTCAAAAAGGTAAATCATTTCAAGAACAATGGGATTTAATTGAACCAGAATCCATCGATTATGGGCTGTTGGAAAAAGCGAAAAATATTTATGTGGTGAGTGGTGATTTCAAATGGAATGATATTGGATCCTGGAATGCATTATATGATGTTTTGAATTCCAATGCTGACAATAATATCATCCGAGGGAATGGGAAGGTGTTAAATGGGAAAAATAACCTAATTCAATCCAATGGAAAATTTACAGCGGTCATAGGCGTTAGTAATTTGGTTGTGGTTAATACTGAAGATGCTACATTGGTGGTTCCCCGCGATAAAGTTGAAGATGTAAAAGAATTAGTCAATTTTTTGAAAAATAGTGGTAATCAAGAACTAACCTGATGAAAAAAGAAAAACTTTATTCTGAATTTGAAGAATTAGGCCAACGACTTGGTGTAAAAATAATAAAAGGGAAAGGGAATTTCACTGGAGGAATTTGTATTGTGAAAGATGAAACTGTAATCGTCGTTAATAAAATGAAACCAATTGAACATCGATTAAAAGTTCTTGCAACTAGTTTTCTAGACTATAATTTAGATGATATTTATATGATTCCAGCCTTAAGAGCCTTTATCGAAAAAAACCGTTCTCTCGCTCTTTAAATTTCTTGATTTTAAATAAAGTGTGATGTTACACTTCACACCCTTCCTTTAAACATTATACGACGTGAAAGAGGCTAACATATGAAACGCTATCAATCATCAGATATTAGAAACTTTGCAATTGTGGGACATGGTGCTGCTGGGAAAACATGCTTAGCAGAATCAATGTTAATGCTTGGCGGCGAGACTAACCGTCTTGGGAAAATCGAAGACGGTTCCACAATATCTGATTATCATCCAGGAGAAAAAACTCGCCAAATATCCATCCATGCCACCCCACTCCATTTGGAATGGATGGACAAAAAATTTAACATGATTGATACGCCAGGTTATTCTGATTTTATTGGAGAAGCAACTGGATCATTAAACGTTGTTGATCTAGCAGTCATCGCCATCCATGCTGTTAATGGTGTTGAAGTGGGAACAGAAACTATGTGGAATCAGGCAACAAAACTTGGTATCCCAAAGATGCTTGTGATCAATGGACTCGATAGGGAAAATACGCGATTTGACGAAATATTGGCTCAAGCAAGACGGCGGTTCGGAAATAATGTGTTCCCCATGCAACTCCCTGTAAATGCAGGACCCGGATATAATCAGAATATAGATGTGCTACGTACAGAATTAATTACGTACGTGAACGACGGTTCTGGAAAAATGTCTGAAAGTGAACTTCCAGAAGATTTCGAAGCCAAAGTAAAAGAACTCCATGAGGTATTGATTGAATATGTAGCTGAATCTGATGATTCTCTTTTGGAAAAATTCTTTGATCAAGGAAGCCTCTCTGAAGAAGAAATGAGAGGTGGAATCCATCAGGCGATACAAGATCAAACATTTATCCCCTTATTTTGTACATCAGCAACATCCAATATTGGTGTTGCTCGATTGTGTGACTTTATTAGTAAATATGGTTCATCACCTGATGATCGTAAAATGGTGATAGCCCACGATGAGTCAGGAAACGAAGTGGAAGTTTCTTTAAATGGATCGGAAACAGTTCTCCAAATATTTAAAACGATGACTGAATCACACACTGGAGAATTATCCCTATTTCGTGTGTATTCAGGCCAGGTAAAAATAGGGGCTGACTATTATAATTCTGACCGAAATACCAACGAGAGATTTGGTCAAATGTTTATCTTGAATGGAAAAAATCGAACTCAAGTGGATCAATTATCGGCGGGAGATATTGCCGGTGTAGTTAAACTGAAAAATACACATACTGGAAATACCTTATGTTCAGGGAAACATGTCACATTACCCCCTATGAATTTCCCCAATCCTAATATTCATGCAGCAATTGTTTCAACAGCAAAAGGAGATGAGGAAAAACTTGCCATTGGACTTGCTACTCTCCATGAAGAAGACCCGACCTTTATTTATCGTGTGGATAGCGAAGTGAAACAAACAATCATTTCCGGACAAGGAGAACTTCACTTAAGAGTTACAACTGAAAGATTGAAACGTAGGTTTGGAATTGAAATTGAATTAGAAAAACCTAAAGTCCCATTCCGCGAAACAATTTTGGGAAATGGCGAAGCAAAATACCGGCATAAAAAACAGTCAGGTGGCGCAGGCCAATTCGCTGAAGTTTGGATGCGTATAGAACCTAAACAACGAGGTGACGGTGTAGAATTTACCCATTCTCTAGTAGGACAAAATGTGGACCGTGTTTTTGTTCCTTCTGTAGAGAAAGGAGTAAAGACTGCCTGTGCGGATGGAATAATTGCAGGATGTAAGGTTGTGGATCTAAAAGTAAATTTTTATGATGGTAAGATGCACCCAGTTGATTCAAAGGATATTGCATTTCAAACTGCCGGAAAACATGCATTTCGAAAGGCCTTCCTTGAAGCAAAACCTTGTTTGTTAGAACCAATTATGGATATTGAAGTAACTATTCCAGAAGATTTTATGGGTGACATTATGGGAGATATCTCCGGTAAACGTGGAAAGATTATGGGAATGGACGCTGATGGTAAATTCCAAGTAATCAAAGCCCAAGTGCCGCAAGCTGAATTATATAATTATGCAACAACTGTTCGATCGTTGACTGGCGGACGCGGAATTCATGCAGAATCTTTTAGCCATTATGAAAAAATGCCCAAAGACCAGCAAAACAAGGTAATTAAAGATCGGAAAAATGATGATGGTGAATCATGATGGAATTTATGAGATGAATTCTTGGAAAAGCTAAATCCATATATGACATGTTTTTCGTTTCGCATGTTTCAGGTTAACTATCTTCCATGAAAAAATTGTGGGCTCCTTGGCGGATTGATTATATCCGTTCACCAAAAGAAGATGGATGCATATTTTGTAAAAAATCACAATCTAATGATGATCGAAATAATCTCATATTATATCGTGGAAACAAGGCCTTCGTTCTAATGAATCTTTATCCATATTCGAATGGTCATCTCATGATTTCCCCTTATGATCATACTGCAGATACCAATAGATTATCAAAGGATTGTAATTTAGAAATTATGGAATTAGCAAATGCATCTATGAATATTCTGAAAAATACCATGAACGCAGAAGGGTTCAACTTTGGTGCAAACCTTGGTAAAGCTAGTGGGGCTGGTATTGAAGAACATATACATTATCATATTGTGCCCCGATGGCATGGTGACACTAATTTTATGCCCGTAGTTGGGCACACAAAAGTGATGGTTGAAGGATTAAAGGAAACTTGGGATAATCTAAAACTACACTTTGATAAACTAAAGGAAAGTACAGATGCTTGATTTCAGTCGAACTTGGGTACCCTATATCTATTTGTATGGTGTTGGCGGAGGTATATTCTTAATCGGGATGTTTATCATCCTCCGATCAAGATCGTTGAAGCTTGAGATAGTCAGACATAAAGAATGGTATAAAATTCTTATTTTTGGCTTTTTTTATTATATGGGAATTCATGGATTGTTTACATTCGCGGCCATAGGTGAAACGATGTTTGCGGCATTAATCGGTTTGATTATGATAGCGATGACAGCCAATTTGATTTTCACATTGTTTAAAAAACCTAAAGGAGTTTGATAATGGATAGCGCTATTCAAACATCAGCTTCTTTTTGGGTAATTATTTTTGGTTATTTTGCTCTCGTTTTGGGGTTTGGTTCGTTTTTTGCCCGATATAATAAAACAACTCAAGATTTCTTTTTTAGTGGTCGCAGATTTTCATGGTGGCTAATTACCATGTCTATTGTGGCAACAGGGGTGGGAAGCCATAGTTTTTTAAAATATTCTGCAAAAGCCTATGAGCATGGTTTTTCATCAACCATGACCTATATGAATGATTGGTTCTTTATGCCGCTATTTCTTTTCGGCTGGTTGCCGATTGTTTATTATACCAAGATTCGGTCGATTCCAGATTATTTTGAGAGACGTTTTAACCCAGGAGTTCGAATTTTGGCAACTATTGCAATTTTGGGTTATATGATTGGGTATATCGCTATTGGTTTTCTCACCATGGGAAAAACATTAGAACCACTTTTGGGAATCGATCTTTATATGATCATATTTATTGTAGCAATCATTTCCGGGATTTATATAACATTCGGTGGTCAGACTGCTGTGATTTTCACAGACCTTTTACAAGGGTTTATATTGATCTTTGCCGGGATTTTGGTTTTTATACTAGGAATCAATTATGTGGGCGGTTTTGATATTTTTTGGAATGCCCTTTCTCCTGAGTTCAAATTACCTTTAGCAAATTTTAATCAACCTTCGAATTTTAATTTTGTTGGAATATTTTGGCAGGATGGCGTGGCAGGATCCGTTGGGTTTCTATTTATGAATCAGGGGCTCATCATGCGGTTTATGGCCTGTAAATCTGTCCATGAAGGTCGAAAAGCAGCCGCATTTAATGTACTTATTCTCTTACCTATTTGTACAATTGTTGTCTCGAACGCTGGTTGGATTGGGAAGGCCATTAGTATTGTGACTCCAGAATCATGGAATGCAACAACGCAATTGGATCATGTATTTACACAAGTTGCTTATTTAATTACCGGAAGTGAAGTCCTTTTTGCATTCGTAATTGCAGCTGTCGCAGCTGCATTAATGTCAACCGTGGACACATTGATCAATGCTGTCGCAGCTGTAGTAATTAATGATATTTATCGACCTATTGTAAAAGGCAAAGATGATAAACATTATTTGAAGGTAGCTATGATCGTTTCTGCGGGGGCAACTGCCGTGGGAGCATTGAGCACAATATTTTTTGACAATTTTCCAACATTATATGAAGCGCATGGATTCTTTCACAGCACAATGACCCCACCACTTGTTGTTGCCATATTCTTAGGGATATTTTGGAAGCGTTATTCTACACCCGCAGCAATTGCTACTTTTTTGGGTGGTGCAATCTTGATGTGGATCGGAAACAAATACCCTCAAATATTTATTTCACCATTTGACCATGGTATAGAGTTTAATCCGGAGCGTCCTTACACTTATATACGTGCATTGTATAATACATTGGTGTGTGCAGGATCCGGAGTTATTGTTGGTCTTTTAACAACACCGCCATCCGAGGAAAAGATGGAAGGTCTTACAGTTTGGTCTTTAGATAAAGCTCGTGAATTCTTTAAAGGTTCTGCACCTAATGATCGTCCCGGTGAATCTCTCTTAGCCAAATGGATAGTTAAAGATTGTGAAGAAGGTGAAGTAAGGTTTTCCATTGGGGATATGGAAACCATGGGCGCAGATGTTGGTGACCTTGTATACCTTGCTGACGAAAGAAAATGGTTGGGTGGATTGAAATCAGTCCATTCTGTTTATGGAGAGCCTCATAAAGAAGATGGAGTTGTTTATATCACTCAATTTCAGGTTGAAAGTGGTCTCTTTGATGAGAAGAGAAAATTGATTGCTGAGAAAGAATTGTAATCTTTGACTAGATAAATTATCATCCTAAATTCGCCAGCTTTTTTAGACCATAATTTATTATTCCGGAGTTTTCCGGAAGAAATAACGATCCGGAGTAGCTCAGCTGGTAGAGCGAGTGGCTGTTAACCACCAGGTCGGGGGTTCGAGTCCCTCCTCCGGAGCATAGAAAAACCCCATTGAAAGATGGGGCTTTTTGTTTCATACCTTATCATATTTAATCATCTATTACCTAAAATGGGATACAAAAAGGT
>CAJWPW010000027.1 GCA_913045415.1 uncultured Fidelibacterota bacterium
TCATCATCACATTCCCACATGCCTAACTGTTCCATCTCTTCGATATCCTGGGCCAGGATAGCACGATACAGGGCATTGGGATACACATCCATGGGCAGGACATTTTCCCAGGCATTGATGGGCACCATGGCTCGAAGTTCACCATTTTGGGCTGTATTAAAATTAAAAAGCTTTTCGCCAAAAGTTAGAAAAGTATTGGTGAGGCTGTATTTTGATTTGCTATTCCCAACCGCCAACATGCCCATAAAGGGTCGGTCAACAGAATCAAGGACAATACTTACAGATGAATCATAAAATCCCAAGAAATTATCTACTTCAACGGTTTGTCCAGTTAGAACATTTCCAGAAATCAATCTTGTCGGTTCACTTATATCTTGGTTTACGATCAGGGAACCAATACTTGCACCAATTTTTGCAGAAACAGTCTGGGGATTTATTGCCCCAGGGCCGGCAATGGTTACAAGAATATCTGGGCTATACGATCCATTTAAAAAAAGTTTTCCAAGTGTAATAACATGCTGAGCATTTACACTCCAAATTATTTCACCAGGCTTGATAGATTTTGAATGATGGATCTGGATGCCCACATTTCCTGCAGGATGGGGACCGGATATGGTCTGAACTTCAGCATGCTGAAGTTCCATCGCTTTCTTTGATGTAACCACAACACTTCCGTCCGTCAGTTTTGATAAAGCTGTTACGCCGGCCTGGAATGCCATCTTTTCAGATTCAAGTACAGATTCCAGGTCAACGGATAAGGGCGCCGTATTTACGGCTGAAATAAAAATATCCCGCGGAGAATCTTTTGGATTCGCAACTTTATTGAAGGGACGCTGGCGTATCAGGGGAAAAAGATTCGCTTCTAAAATTCTGTTTAATATCGTGGGGCGATCTGAAGAGGCCAATTGGTCAGAAGAAAAAGATTGCCCTGAAATAGAATCAGTCCCTTCTATCTTGATCTCAATTTTTTCAATGACATGGCGAGCACCAAATTGGATGGTTTGAACCGTTCCATTGGCTGGGGAAGCCCATTTGACTTCCGGTTTGGTTTTATCAAAAAATAAAGGTGAGCCGATCTGGACCCGATCACCTTCACTTACCATTCGCTTCGGCTTTACACCCCGAAAGGTTTTGGGAGAAATGGCAACAGTGTCTGAACCGGGAATGGATACGACATCCTTTGAAGGAATACCAGCAATCCGTATATCGTGTCCTTTTTTTATGAAGATATGGTTCATGTTGAACTAATTATGTAAATATGTAAAACCTAAACGGTACCCGTTACATAATTACGTTTTAAATAATTATTAAAGTGTTTGAATGAAAAAGGTCAGAGAATTTTGGATCCAATCTGCAACAGGTGTCCAATAGATTCCCAGAATAACCGTTGGAATGGCGGTGGCGAGAAGCATACCGGCCATAATAGTTGGGGGTTGAAGGATTGTTTCACTTCTTTCACCTTCCAGGAACATGACTTTCACAACACGGAAATAATAATAAAGTGAAACCACACTGTTGATACCACCGGCAACAACTAACCAATAAAACTGGTTGCCCCCTTTGATCAAAGAAGCAAAAATATAAAATTTTCCAATGAAGCCGGCTGATGGAGGCAATCCGGTCAGAGAAACCATAAAAATGGTCATGGCCACTCCGACCATGGGCATTTCCCAGCCCAGACCCCTATAATCATCAAAGGTTTCACCGCCGGTTTTATTCTTCACAATGATCACGACAAAAAATGCGCCCAAATTCATAAAAAGGTACATGACCAAATAGATCATTATTGCATAAATACTATCGCCGGACATGACCGGCATGGCCAGCAACATATACCCGGCATGGGCTATACTGGAGTAGGCTAACATCCGTTTAATATTATTTTGCTGGATGGCAACAATATTTCCAAGGGTCATGGTGATCACAGCCAACAGGCTCATAATGTTTGCCCAAGGCAATGATGCAAGCGAGGAAGCATCCAAGCCGCCCATGGCACCGCCGTCTGCCAAAACCTGGTTAAAGAAGCGAATCATCATTGCAAAAGCACCGGCCTTGGGTGCAATAGATAAATAAGCCGTAATGGTTGTGGGGGCGCCTTCATAAACGTCCGGTGTCCAAAAATGAAAAGGAACGGCAGAAACCTTATATCCAAACCCGGCCAATACCATGAGCGTAGCCATCATCAATGCGGTATTTGCACTGGCATCCATGGTCGCAATAGCTTGCTGGATCTGGAAATAATTGGTGCTGCCTGTGAGTCCATAAATATAACTCAAGCCAAACAACATGATCCCCGATGAGAATGCTCCATAAACCACGTATTTTAATCCCGCTTCGTTGGAACGGGTATTCTGTTTTAAATATCCCGCCAGAACAAAGGACATGATGGATACAATTTCAATAGATATATAAACCATGATCAGGTCCACTGTAGAAACCATGAGAAATAATCCAAATACAATAATTCCCAGCAAAGTAAAATATTCACCTTTCCGGTAATCTTTTAATTCCCCAGATTGTAAACTGACGATAGAGACGAAGATCGTTGCCAAGATTATAAGCAGTTTGAAAAAGGATGCAAATGGATCCAGAACAATGGAATCGGTGAAAAGGGTTGTGACCCGATCATCCTGAAGACAAATCGCCCCGGCAACTGCAATGAGTCCTGCAATCAAGACCCAGCCCACCTTTCCTGATTCTGATTGATGGATGGTCAGATCATAAATGATCGCACCCAGAATCACAACCGTCAGGATCAGTTCCGGATAATAAAAAGAAAGACTTTGCAGATTGGTCATTCTGAAGCCCTACATGCTGGCAAAAGTTGCCAAGGTAACAACATGATCTATGATCACATCCATGGTGCTGGCAATGATATCCAGATAGGGTGCAGGATAAATTCCAAAGAAAATGGTGATCACCAGTAAGGGTACAACCGTAAAGAGTTCCAGACGATTGATTTCAGGTAGGTCCGTATATTTCTCGTTGAGTTCTCCGAAGAAGATCCGTTGGAAGGCCCAGAGGAAATAGGCTGCATTCAGTAATATTCCGATAGTAGAGGCAATCACGATTCCTTTATAAACCGGGAAGGCTCCAATGAAACACATGGCTTCGCTAATAAATCCGGAGAATCCCGGAAGTCCAAGTCCTGCGAAAAAAGCTACTGCTGTGATTCCAGTATAGATGGGCATTTGTGCCGCCAATCCACCAAAACCTTCAATATCTCTATGATGTGCACGATCATAGATGACCCCGACTAAAATAAAGAGCATGGCTGAAATCGTTCCGTGATTGAACATTTGGAATACAGCGCCACCGAGTCCGGCTTGGGCAGCTTTTAAATTCATACCATTGGCTTCGCCCGCTGCTACAATTGCCGCCATTCCGATCAGTGAATAGCCCATATGATTCACACTGGAATAAGCCACCAGTTTTTTTAAGTCTGTTTGGGCCAGGGCACAGAGTCCGCCCCAAATCACATTAATGAGTCCCAGGACAGCTAAAGCACCGGAGAACCAATACACCCCGTCGGGCATCAATCCATAATTGATTCGCAGAATTCCATAGACACCGAGTTTCAGCAGGATTCCTGCCAGCAATACAGAAATAGCTGTGGGCGCTTCCACGTGTGCAAGAGGAAGCCAGGTGTGGAAGGGGAAGACAGGAACTTTTATAGCAAAACCTATAAATAAAAGAATCCAAATCACCTTAATGGCACTCATACCCCACCACGTAACACCTTGAAGCGCATCCGGTGCGACTCGCATGAGTTCTAAAATATCAAATGTTTTTCCACAGGTAAAGTAAAGACCCAGGATTCCAATCAACATCAACACAGAGCCAAACAACGTGTAAAGAAAGAATTTAATGGCTGCATACTCGCGTTGGGGACCGCCCCAAATTCCGATCAGGAAATACATGGGGAGCAGCATAACTTCCCAGAAAATGTAGAACAGGAAAAAATCCATAGACAGGAAAACGCCCATGATTCCCGTATCCAATAAGAGGAAAAGAGCGAAATACCCCTTCACAGCCTTGTTGATATTCCAACTGACAAACACGCCAATAAAACACAAAAGCGCCGTCAATATTGCCATGGGCAGACTCAATCCATCAACGCCCAGAATATAGGTAATGTTGAAGGACGGGATCCATTCAGCCCGTACCATGAATTGCATGCCTCCATCACCGGCATCGTAATTCTGCCAGAGAACCAGAGTCAACAGTAATTGCAATCCGGTTGCAACCGCGGCCGTGATCTTGATCACATCTTCTTTATCCCGCGGAATAAATGCAATGGCCACCATCCCAATGATGGGGAACCAAATTATCCAATTGAGAATATTTTCCATTCTCTCCTCACCTTACTCATTCGATTTAAAACGACTGAATAATCATTAAAATGATTACCCCTGCTGTAACATACAGCAAATAATTTTGAAGTTTTCCGGTCTGAACTTTCTTTAGCATAGCCCCAAGATTATCAGCGATCCGGCCTAAACCATCCACCAGTATTTGGTCGATAACCTCATAATCAAATTTACCAGTGACGCGACTTGCCCAATCGGTGACGCGTCCAAATCCATTAATGAAATATTTATCATACAATTCCCAATCGATCCAGGCGATCTTGTTCGCCAGCCGCAGGGTGGGTTGATACAAATATTTATCATAATTCTCGTCAAAATAATATTTATTCAAACTCCAGTCGTATAAAAATCCTGCGCGATTGCCCCATGTTTCGGCAGAAAGGACTTTCTTCAAATACATGAGAACGGCTAACCCAATGCCCAAGGCTGCTACGCCAATGGAAATACCCATGGCAAGATTATGCGCATGATGGGCACCTTCCTCGATTGCATGTGCAGTGAGATTCCCGGGAACGACAGCAGTCATGGGTTGTACCAGAGATGTGAACCAACTTCCGTGGGTTGAAATTGGATTGAAGTGCGGCAATGTGTACCAAATTGCAACGCTCAACGTACCAAGTAAGACCAGTGGTCCTGTCATTTCTTTTGGTGATTCATGAATATCATCGATCAATTCCGGCATTTGAGGTTTACCATGAAAGGTCATGAACATCATCCTGAACATATAAAATGCGGTAATGGCTGCCGCACCAAAACCGAAGACGGGGAGTAAAAAATGTTCCGGATGGTGCTGGGCAAAAGATAAGGAACCCGCAAGGATCGCATCCTTTGACAGAAATCCTGAAAACAGCGGTACACCGGCAATGGCCAGGGTACTCACCAGCATAGACCAATAAGTAATGGGCATCTTGTCCTTGAATCCGCCCATGTTGCGCATATCCTGGGCATCGGTCTCATGATCGTGTTTTTCATGGAGGGCATGGTGCATGGAATGGATCACAGAACCGGAGCCGTAAAATAAATTTGCCTTAAACATAGCGTGGGTCAGTAAATGAAAAAATGCTGCGGTGTAAACACCGGTTCCCACGGCGAGGATCATATAACCCAACTGACTCACGGTGGAATAAGCTAAAACTTTTTTAATATCATTTTGGGTTATGGCGATGGTGGCTGCAAACAGCGCTGTGAAGCCGCCCACATACGCTATCACAAGCAAGGCTTCAGGCGTGAATAAAGGAAAAAGTCGCACGGCTAAATACACACCGGCTGCAACCATGGTGGCAGCATGCATCAAAGCCGAAACGGGTGTGGGACCCTCCATGGCATCCGGCAGCCAAATGTGGAGCGGAAATTGTGACGATTTCCCCATGGCACCGAGGAATAAACCAACACCGGCTAAAGTGAGTGTTGTCCCGGACAGCGTGCCGGCAGCGACACCTTCAAAAATATCGCCAAAGGCAAAGGAACCGATAGCGGTGTAGATCAACATGATGCCAATAAAAAAACCAATATCACCAACCCGATTGGTCAGGAATGCTTTTTTAGCAGCGTTTGCCGCAGAATCTTTTTCGAACCAGTGACCAATTAAAAGATAAGAACTGACGCCTACCAATTCCCAGGACATGTACATGGAAATTAGATTATTCGCTAAAACAATGCCATTCATGGAAAAAGTAAATAAGCCTAAATAGGCAAAATAACGGGAATACCGAATATCACCTTCTAAATATTTTAATGAGAAAACGTGTGTACAGGTTGAAATGAGTGCCACAACCAGCAACATGATTACAGTAATATTATCAACCAGAAATCCCAGTTGGATCGAAAAGGCACCCATGTCCAGCCAGGTAAATGATGCTTCCTGCTTGAATGCGGGATTATAATCCAGAAGCATGGCTACAAACATGGCAATGGACAAGATCAAGGTAATGATAATGGCACCTACGGAGACCCAATCTCCTTGGCGTGGCAGACGTTTTCCAAAAAATATCTGGATCACAAATGCTGCCAGAGGAAGAAAAAGGATAAACAGGGAATAATTAATAAAAATATTATCCATTATTCTTTCAGCGCCGACGCTTCATCCACGTTAATGGTATTCATGTTATTATAAATATTGATAATAATTGCCAGGGCTACAGCTGCTTCTGCTGCTGCCAGGACTATCACCAGGAGCGCAAAAATATGACCATCCAGATTCATGCCCCCAAACCTGGAGAAGGCCACAAAATTGATATTAGCTGCGTTCAGAATCAATTCAACACCCATGAGAATCGCAATCCCGTTCCGACGGGTCATGACACCAAAAACCCCGAGAGAAAACAAGATCGCAGCTACGAATAAATAAGTATTGAGTTCCTGCATTAATTCTCTTTCCGCGATAAAAGTGCTGCACCAATCAAAGCACCTAATAAGAGTACGGAAATAGCTTCAAAGGGAAGTAAATATTTTGTGAGTAACAGGGTTCCTACTTCGGCAACAGTTCCTGCGGGTTCAAAAGCATCAGCCTGGTACCATGGTGTCTTTGAAATAACCAAACTGATCAGAATCATAAGCCAAATGGCTATGGCACCCCCAACGCCCTGCTGAACATTGGTTTGGGATAAGCGCACCGATGAAATTCTGTTGGTGAGCATGATCCCAAAAATGATCAAAACCAATATGCCGCCGATATAAACAAGCAACTGCACGCCGGCGATAAAATCAGCCCAGAGAAAAACATAGATTCCTGCCACACCGAATAAGGTTACCAAAAGTGCTATGGCCGAATAAATTAATTGATTGCTCAGAACAACCACTGCCGCAGATAGTACTGTTACGGCAATTATAAACCAAAACGAGAATTCTGCCATTAACTCTCGGCTCCCTTAGCATCAAGGATTTTCTGCATACCGTCCTTTGTTCCCTTTTTTGCAAAGCGATAGATCAAGTTACTACGGTCAAATTCTGAAAATTCATAGTCTATTGGATGCTTGTGAGCATTGGGACCGCCGGTCATATAAATACATTCTTCAGGACAGGGATAGACACACAAATTGCAGTAACAACATTCTGTCATATCGATATCAAACCGTGTTACAACCAGTGCTTTCCGTGAACTATTTGAGGTAACACCAATATGCCCAATATCCTGGATATCTTCGCCACGCACCGGTGCTTTTTCCGTTACAATTTTAATACATTGCACCGGACAAACTCGTTCACATTTTAAACACCCGATACAATCATCGATATCTACATTGAGCCGGGAGCGGATCACATTATAATTGCTGTGATCAAAGCCAATATTCCGTTCCGGGCGGGGCCATTTTTCTTCAGGATACTGCAAGGTCACATTATTGCGGCGAATACGGACCATGTGCATCCAGGTGATGCCCAGACCTGTCAACATGGTTGAAATTGATTCCCAAATGTCTCTAAAATATTTTTCCATATTTTATCCGAAAAAGAGTGTCCAGATCCCGACACCAAAAATGTTAATTAAACTCATGGGTAAAAACACTTTCCAACAAATATTCATCAATTGATCCACCCGGAGGCGCGGAAAGGTCCAGCGAAACCACATCATGACAAAGATCAGGAATACAATTTTACTCATCATCCAGAATACGCCCCAGCCATTGGAATCGAAATAACCGGGGATCGGGCTATGCCATCCGCCGAGAAATCCTGCTGATGCTACGGCAGAAACAACCAGCATATTGGCATATTCACTTAAGAAAAAGAAAGACCAGCGCATGCCGGAATACTCGGTATGAAAACCACCCACTAATTCCGATTCAGCTTCCGGAATATCGAAGGGAGTCCGATTGGTTTCAGCTATAACACTGATGAAAAATATGAAAAATGCGATAAATGTAAATGGGTTTGCAAAGATAATCCAATTCCCCATCCCTCCAGCCTGGTACTCGATGATCCCTTGCATACTCAAAGTTCCAGCGAGCATGATAACGACTATAATGGATAATCCCGCCGGAATTTCATAACTGACGATCTGGGCCGCAGAACGCATCCCGCCATATAAGGACCATTTATTATTGGAGGACCACCCGGCAAGAATTATCCCAATAACGCCGAGGGAACCCATGCCCAGAATATAAAAAATACCAATATTAAAATCTGCCACGATGACTGTTTCGCCAAAGGGTACAGCGATAATTGTAACAAAAGCACCGATAAAGATCACAAATGGCGCCAGGATAAATAAAAATCGATCCGCATTTTCCGGAATAATATCTTCTTTCGTCAGCAGCTTCAACGCATCAGCCACCGTTTGGAGAACTCCCCACTTACCAGCGTGGAGCCCCACGCCTTGGCCCATAGGTCCTACACGATCCTGCATAAATGCGGCAACTTTCCGCTCCGCATAAACCATGACAATGGCATTCACAGCCACCACAAGAAAAAGAACCAAGCATGGAATAAGAATGGCAATCACCAATAAAGTACCACTTCCTTCCATAGCCGGAATCAAACCACCGAGCCAGGAAAATAAAGTATCAACGGTCATCGGTCAATTTCTCCCAAAACAATATCCAGGCTTCCGAGGATAGAGATCACGTCAGACATCATCCATCCACCAGCCAATTCACCCAAAACAAGATCGGAAGAGCACACGTCTG
>CAJWPW010000028.1 GCA_913045415.1 uncultured Fidelibacterota bacterium
ATCTAATGGGACTTGTTATAAAATCCTATGAACCAACCTTTTGGGATAAACTTTATTTCCCTGCTTTAATCAAAGGGTTAATGGTGACGCTGCGGTATTTCTTTAAAAGAAAGATCACCATTCAATATCCCGATGAGAAACATATACCCCCGGATGGATACCGTGGACTCCACCGCCTGAATAAATATGAAGATGGCCGTATTCGTTGTGTCGCCTGTGATATGTGCGCTGCAGCTTGTCCGGCTGACTGCATTGAGATTGATCCCGGCCCAGCACCTTGGGACGATGGCAAGGAACGCTATCCGGTCAAATTTGAGATTGATCTTTTAACCTGTATTTTCTGCGGTTTCTGTGAAATGGCCTGTCCGGAAGAAGCCATTGAATTGACCGAGATTTACGATTTTTCCGCTTTTACCAGGGAAGACCTTATCATCGATCGGGAGGGACTCCTGGATGTATATGAGATGACCAAAGATCAAAATTATTATTCCCGGCAAAACAAAAACAGTAAGCCCGAGATCTAGTATTAGGGCAGATTTTAATTCAGATTTAATATGTCACTTTCACTCCTATTTTATATTGCTGCTTTCATCGCCGTCGGGTCCGCTATCTTTGTGGTACTGAATAAAAATGCTGTCTATAGCGCCATCCTGCTGGTGGTTTGTTTTTTTTCACTTGCCATGATCTATTTGCTTCTGGAAGCCTATTTTCTTGCTGTCCTGGAAATTTTCATTTATGCGGGCGCCATCATGGTTCTTTTCTTGTTTGTTGTGATGCTGCTGAACTTGGGCAAGGAGAAGGCAGCACCGTATTTTATGAAATTTCAGCAGGCCACATCCCTCATGCTGGTTCTTTTATTCTTTTTTGGGATTTTCCTGATCATGATAAATGGTTCAGGAGAGTTGCACCAACCTTTATCGAAATTTTCAGCAGGAAATGTCTATGCACTTGGCGAGGCACTTTTTACCAAGTTCCTGCTTCCTTTTGAGGTGGCGTCCTTGCTGTTGCTTGTTGCGTTGATTGGAACAGTCTACCTGGGCAAAAGGAAGATCTTATGATCGTACCCCTGGAACATGTCATTGCCTTGAGCCTGGCTCTTTTTTCCATTGGTGTACTGGGTGTGCTGTTCCGTCGCAATGCCATCACGATTTTTATGTCCATCGAACTCATGCTGAATGCAGTCAACCTGGCATTGGTCGGTTTCTCAAGATACTATAACAGTGTCGATGGGCAGGTATTTGTTTTTCTCGTGATGGCCCTGGCTGCAGCGGAGGTTGCCGTAGGCTTGGCGATTATTATTGCCCTCTACCGCAATCGCCAAACTGTCAATATTGATGAAATTAATTTGATGAAAAATTGATGGAAACAATTGTTTCAATAAAACCCTTACTTGCGGTTCTTGTCTCTTCCATTGGCGCTTTATTCATCATCGCTGCGGGGAAAAATCCGAACCTGCGGGAATCCTGGTCCATCATTGTCGGCGTATTGAAACTGTTGATCGTATTATCCATGATTCCAACTGTGGTTTATGACCATCAAATCATTGAATATTCATTATTCAATCTTCTCCCAGGGATTGAAATTGGTTTCAGGGTTGATGCGTTCGGGCTCCTGTTTGCCATGGGCGCTTCCATACTTTGGATTGCAACATCGTTTTATTCAATCGGCTACATGCGCTCTACGAATGAAAATTCACAGACTCGATATTACACCTGTTTTGCTGTGTCTCTTTCAATGACAATTGGCGTTGCCTTTTCGGCGAACCTGTTTACCATGTTTTTATTTTATGAGGGGTTGACATTGATCACCTATCCACTGGTTGCCCATAAGGAGACACCGGAAGCGAAAAAAGGCGCCAGGAAATATGTGATTTACCTGCTGGGTGCTGCCAAGACTTTTATCGTTGCAGGGATCATACTTACCTACAATCTTGCCGGCACCTTGGAGTTCTCAAAATCAGGGATATTCCCTACGCTGGTGCAATCTGCCCATCCGAACCTTCTTTATTTAATATTCACCCTCTTTCTATTTGGATTCGCCAAATGTGCCATTATGCCTTTTCACAGTTGGCTCCCGGCAGCAATGGTGGCGCCTACACCGGTCAGTGCCCTTTTGCACGCTGTAGCAGTGGTCAAGACTGGCGTTTTTACGGTGCTCCGTGTGGTTTTATTCATTTTTGGTGCGGACCTCATGATGAAGATTGGTGTAGATGTTTTTGCAATCACTTTTGCCTCCTTAACCATCATTATCGCCTCTCTAATGGCCTTAAGCAGGGATAACCTGAAAGCGCGGCTGGCTTTTTCAACCATCAGCCAGCTCTCCTATATAATCCTGGGGGTGGTTTTGCTGACGCCCAGTGCAATGATAGGCGGTATCATCCACATCACCAATCACGCATTTTCAAAGATCACACTTTTCTTCTGTGCCGGTTCCATTTATGTCTCTACCCATAAGACGGAGGTTAGCCAGTTGAACGGCATTGGGAAAAAAATGCCCTGGACCATGACCGCCTTCACCATTGCTACATTGAGTATGATCGGTGTTCCGCCGGCATCAGGATTTATCACAAAGTGGTACCTGGTCATTGGCTCCCTGGAAAGACATAATATGGCGGTACTAGCTGTATTATTGGCAAGTTCCTTTTTGAATGCAGCCTATTTTATCCCCATCGTTTATAAGGCATTTTTTAAGACGGAAGATTCTGAAATCACGCAGGAACTCAAATCTCATGAAAACGCTGTGATTAAAGAAATCCCCTTCATGGTAGTTCCTCTTACCTTAACTGCCATCGTGAGTGTGGTTCTGGGTTTGTATCCAGATTTTATTGTAAAAATAGCAGAGAGTGTTATTCGATGAATTTGATTGAGATCATAGACAAGCTACGCACGCAGAAAGTCAAGAAATTTGCTTATGGATTATTGGTTTTACTGATTCTGGTGGATTTTATTATTCCCCGCCATGAGATTCACTTTTTTGGAGACAAGATCCCGGGATTCTGGTCTGTATTTGGATTGATCTCTTGTGCGCTGATTATCGTAGTATCAAAATGGATAGGTCAACTTTGGCTGATGCAGGATGAGGATTATTATGATAAGTGAAATTTTCAATATTGAATTTTTTCATCCGTCAGCATACTATATCATAGGCGGGCTCCTGATTCCTTTACTCAAAGGTCGAATCAAGCAGGGGTTTATGCTTTTACTCACTCTCCTGGCTTTTTTCGCTGTTGTAAACATGCCCCTTGGTGTTTATGGTATTTATGAGTTTTTGAGTTGGGAGTTAACCTTTGGCCATGTAGATAAATTAAGCAAGGTCTTTGCCTATATATTCACTATCATGGGTGTGATTGGGGTCATTTATTCCATCCATGTAAAAAATGACGGTGAACACCTTGCTGCTTTTTATTATATCGGAGGGTCCCTGGGTGTCACCTTTGCAGGCGATTTCCTCACATTATTCCTTTTCTGGGAAATCATGGCCTTTTCTTCAGTGTTCCTGGTTTGGTACCGGAAAATTCCATCTTCTGTTGATTCAGGATTCAGGTATCTCTTATGGCATGTAGTTGGTGGTCTTATCCTATTTGCCGGGATTATGATCCAATATTCGGTAAGTGGTGATTTATCCATCCAGTATTTGCCTTTTCACGGCTGGTGGCCAACGGACCTTCAAAGTTTCGCAACCTTTTTGATTATGATTGGGTTTATTGTAAATGCTGCGGTGCCGCCGCTCGGTGCCTGGCTTCCTGATGCCTATCCTGCCGCTACGGTTACTGGTGCAGTATTCATGAGTGCTTTCACCACTAAAACCGCTGTTTATGCCTTGATCCGTGTCTGTGCAGGATCAGAGATCCTGATCGTCCTGGGTGTTGTCATGGCGATTTACGGTGTTGTTTATGCCGTATTGGAGAATGATGTCCGCAGACTGCTGGCCTACCACATTATCAGTCAGGTCGGTTATATGGTGGCCGGTGTTGGACTGGGAACCCAGATGGCGATCAACGGTGTGGTAGCCCATGCTTTTTGCCATATCCTGTATAAATCACTCCTCTTTATGGGCACAGGTTCGGTGCTGTATGCAACAGGAACGGCAAAGTTGTCGGAACTGGGTGGACTTTATAGAACCATGCCCAGGACAATGATCTATACAATCATTGGCGGTCTTGCCATTTCCGCATTTCCATTGTTCAGCGGTTTTGTGAGTAAATCCATGACAGTTGCAGCTTTCGGCGAGGAACATTATATGTGGGCGTTCATGGGCCTCATGTTGGCTTCTGCAGGCACATTTCTTCATACCGGTTTAAAGGTGCCCTATTTCATCTGGTTCGGGAAGGACCGGGGCATTAAAGCGCAGGAGCCTCCGTGGAATATGGAACTGGCCATGATCATCGGGTCCATCTTTTGTATTGGACTGGGGATTTTCTATAAACCTCTTTACGCGCTACTGCCTTATACCGTTCATTTTGAACCCTATACGGCATATCATACCTGGGAGACTTTGCAGATATTATTATTCACACAGCTTGGTTTTTTCCTGCTCCTGAAAAAGCTCTGGTGTGAGAACACGATCAGTATGGATACAGACTGGTTTCCGAGAAAGGGTGCCAAAGTCTTCATGTGGTTTATCAATAAACCGCTGGCCAGTTTAGAGGTCAATATCATCGGTGAGGTTTACGAGTTTATTGTACAAAAACCTATTTTACGCATGGCCAGATGGTTTAAGTGGGTAGATACATTTATAGTGGATAGTACCTTTAGCAAACTTGCAAACTTGACCCTTTTGTGGAGCAGAAAGCTGCAAGCGATCCAGAGTGGTCAAATTCAACATTATGCCATGATCATGGTTGCGGGAGTCCTGACACTGATTCTTATTGGGATCATATTACCGTAAAGGAAAAGATGGAAAATATACTTTTAAACAGTCTCGATTTTCCGGTATTAACGGTAACCACATTTTTACCACTGACTGGGGCTTTGCTGATACTTTTTATTCGGAATGAAGTATGGATCAAATGGCTGGCTCTAGCGACTACGGTTGCAACATTTATTTTTTCCATCCCTATTTACACGCACTTTGATAAGGCAACTTATAAAATGCAGTTTGTTGAGATCCATCAGTGGATACCCGCATGGAATATAAACTACAAGGTAGGTGTTGACGGTATTAGTGTGTTATTCATCATTCTGGTAACGATTTTAAACATACTTTGTGTGTTGGTATCTTGGAAAGCAATTCAGAGTAAAACAAAGGCGTTTTTTATATCTCTTTTGATCATGGAAACAGCCATGATGGGTGTTTTTGTTTCCTTGAATATTTTTCTTTTTTATCTCTTTTGGGAGCTGACACTGATTCCCATGTTTCTGCTCATCGGGGTTTGGGGTGGTTCCAACCGGATCTACGCCACAATAAAATTTGTCCTTTTTACCCTGGCGGGAAGTGTCCTGATGCTGGTGGGGATCATTGTCCTGTATTATGCCGGGGGGAAAACATACGATATTCTGGAACTGTCCAATGGGAACTATCCACCTCATCTTCAAGTATGGTTATTCTTGGCATTTTTTGCCGCCTTTGCAGTGAAGATGCCCATGTTCCCGGTCCATACCTGGCTGCCGGATGCCCATACAGAAGCACCCACTGCCGGGAGCGTCATCCTGGCCGGTGTTTTGCTAAAGATGGGTGCCTACGGTTTTTTAAGATTTTCTTTCCCCATGTTTCCATACGCGGTGAAGTTGTTTTTTATCCCGTTGCTGGCCCTATCCGTAACGGCAATTATCTACGGCGCATATGTAACTCTGATGCAAAAGGATATGAAAAGATTAATCGCCTATTCCAGCGTCAGCCATATGGGGTTCGTTACACTGGGGATCTTTTGTCTGAACCAAAATGGGATTGAGGGTGGCATACTGCAGATGATAAATCATGGTATTATCACGGGTGCACTCTTTCTTTGTGTTGGAATGATCTATGAGCGGACCCATACAAGGATGATTGAGGACTATGGCGGACTGTTCAAGACCGTTCCAATTTATATTGTTTTTTTTACGATCTTTTCGCTTGCCGCTATTGGTTTTCCCGGCATGAATGGGTTTATTGGAGAATTCCTGATCATCAGCGGGGCATTTAAGGCAAATATGGTCATCGCTGCCTTTTCCATTCTTGGTGTGATCCTTGGCGCGTCTTACATGGTCTGGCTGTATTATCGTGTTGCGCTAAATGAAATAAACCCCAATACAAAGGCCCAACTCACGGACCTGGATTTAAGAGAAATTGCGACCCTTTTACCGCTTGTTATTTTGGTATTCCTGATCGGGCTGCAACCGGAAGTTCTGTTGAGTTATATGCATGTTTCAGTCGAACATCTACTCGAAAGGATTCATGCAACCTTACCTATTGAAAACCTTCCAATGTATGATTCAATGGCCTCATTTGCACAGTATTTTAAGGAAATTATTGGATGGACATAAATTTCCAAATTGTAACGGATGCGGTGATCCTATGGATTTAAGCCAGTACTTTACCTCAAGTGATTTAGCAGGGATCGCTCCGGAGATTATTTTAACAATAACGGCCCTGGTTGTCTTGACCATTGAGATGGCACGAATTTCCCGACCTGGGATTATGCTGTCGGTAGCTGCTTTAGGACTTGGGTTAGCCGGGGTGGCCATAGCGCAGGGAGGCTTTGATGATAAACTTCTTTTTGGCGGTATGCTATATCTTAACAAGTTTTCAATGTTTCTTGATTTCCTTTATCTTTTTGTCGGTTTTTTGACGCTGATTTTCTCCCAGGGATACCTGGAGAGAATGGGCAGCAAATCCCGGGGTGAATATCCGGCACTCATTATATTTGCCGTCATTGGAATGATGCTCATGACACGAGCAAACGACCTGGTGATGGTTTTTCTTGGCCTGGAACTTCTATCCTTATCGCTTTATGTGCTGGTGGGCTTTCTCCGGCATAACCTTTACAGCAATGAATCGGGATTAAAGTATTTATTATTGGGTGCTTTTTCCACAGGCTTTTTCTTATTTGGTGCAGCATTGACCTACGGTGCCACAGGAACAACAAACTTTTCAGGGATCGCTCAAGCCATTGCAGCGGGAACAGTCCTTTCCGATGTTTACCTCTATTTAGGCATTGGACTTTTGCTCACGGGATTTGCTTTTAAGGTTGCTTTGGCGCCATTTCATATGTGGTCACCGGATGTTTACCAAGGAGCCCCCACAACAATCACAGGATTTCTTTGCACGGCACCAAAAGCTGCAGGTTTTGGCGCATTGCTGAAAGTATTCATGATCGCTTTTCCGGAAACATTCACCCAGTGGCAGAATCTCTTTTGGGTTTTGGCCGCGTTGACAATGACGGTGGGGAATATCTCTGCCCTTGTGCAGTCCAATGTAAAACGGATGCTGGCTTTTTCCAGTGTTTCTCATGCTGGGTATTTAGTCATGGGAATCCTCGTCCAAGACATGGCTGGGATTTCGGCAGTGTTATTCTATTTAGTGGTTTATTCCGTTATGAATCTCGGTGCATTCGCCATTCTATCTTTAGTGGAAAAAGATGAACAGGATTTGACCTTCAGACAATTTCGAGGTCTAGCTTCTCGTAATCCTTTGCTGTCAGCGGCCATGGCAATTTTTATGGTTTCCCTGGCTGGGTTTCCACCTACGGCTGGATTTATCGCAAAATATGGACTTTTTTCTGCGGCCATAGCAAAAGGTTATATTTGGTTGGTGGTAATTGCCGTTTTGAATACGCTGGTCTCTTTTTACTATTATTTTCGGATCATTGTGAATATGGTTATGCGGGATGAAAAAGAGAGTTTACAACCCGCTACGGGATTGCTGACAGCAGGCGTCCTTGCTTTGTTAATTGCCATTGTATTTATCCTTGGGATAACGCCCGGATTTCTATTGGAAATCACCCTGAATATCGCCACTGCTATTTCCTGATATTTCCAATTGATTTTGGAAACGCACTGGGGAACAGTTGATTTTCAAATTTTAAACCTGACCGTTTATGAAAAGAATACCTGGATATAAAAAACAAACCCAAATTCTGTTGGGCTTTTTGATCCTATGGATAGGATGCAGTTCTCCCAGAGATATCATCATTATTTCCGGTCAAACTATGGGCACATCTTACTCGATCAAAATTATTCCGGATAAAAAACCTTTCGATCATACAAGGATAGAGCAGGGCATTGACTCAATTCTGACAGAAGTAAACCGTCAAATGTCCACTTGGGATCCGAATAGTGAAATTTCATTATTTAATCAAAATCAAACAGATTCACCTATTCCTGTTTCACCAGAATTTTTCCAGGTTGTTAATATGGCGCAGGATATTTCCCAAAAAACAAATGGTGTATTTGACATAACCGTATTTGATCTCATGAGTCTTTGGGGATTTGGCCCAAATCCTATAAAGGGATTCCCGAAGAAAGAAGAAATTGAAAATGTATTATCTCATTTAGGTTGGGAAAAGATTATTTTATCGGACAATGGTATTCAAAAACAGAATCCGAAAACAAAATTGGACCTGAATGCTATCGCAAAAGGATATGGCGTGGATGAAGTTTTTCAATTTCTCCAATTAAAGGGATACACAGATCTTTTCGTAGAAATTGGTGGGGAAGTGCAATGCTCCGGACGAAATCAAAGAAATAAATACTGGTCAATTGGCATTGAAAACCCTTCCGGTGGGAATAAGTCAAATCAAATATTTGCTGCAATTGTTTACTCGGATGGCGGAGCGGTTGCGACTTCAGGGAATTACCGAAATTTTGTTGATGTAAATGGTGAAATTCTTGGACACATAATCAATCCAAAAACCGGTTTTCCCCTTCAAACAAATGTTCTATCCGTAACTGTCCTGTCAAATTCTTGCATGGTGGCAGATGCGTGGGCAACGGCATTAATGGTAATGGATTATGAAACGGGATTAAAAAAAGTGACAGAAAATCCG
>CAJWPW010000029.1 GCA_913045415.1 uncultured Fidelibacterota bacterium
CGTTACAGGCATTTAAATACTCTATTAAAATGAACTCATTCGATAAATAAATATGAACAACCCAAAACAAATTTACCAAGATATCTTCTCTCAAATTGAATCAGATGGACTCATAAAAAAAGAACGCACCATTACAACACCCCAAGGAGTTAATATTGCCACTGCCAAGGATGGTGAAGTTTTAAATTTTTGCGCCAACAATTATCTGGGACTCGCCAATCATCCGGACATTATTTCTGCGGCTAAGCAGGCTTTGGATGACTATGGTTTTGGAATGGCATCGGTTCGTTTTATCTGCGGAACGCAAGATCTCCATAAAGAATTAGAATCGAAAATTTCCACCTTTTTCGGAACGGATGATACTATTCTTTATACTTCTTGCTTCGATGCCAACGGTGGTCTTTTTGAAACCATCCTTGGACCGGAAGATGCCATCATTTCCGATGCTTTAAATCATGCATCCATTATTGATGGAGTCCGCCTTTGCAAGGCTCAACGATACCGTTATACCAATAGTGATATGGTCGATTTGGAAGAAAAGCTCAAAGAATCCCAAGGAGCGCGATTGCGAATGATTGCAACGGATGGTGTTTTTTCTATGGATGGGTATATTGCGAAATTGGATGAAATCACCTTCTTGGCAGAAAAGTATGATGCCATGGTCATGGTTGACGATAGCCATGCTACTGGGTTTATAGGAAAATCCGGTCGCGGTTCTGCAGAATATTGTGGCGTCATGGACAAAATTGATGTTTGGACTTCTACCCTTGGGAAAGCATTAGGTGGAGCTTCCGGTGGATTTACAACAGGACGACAAGAGATTATTAATTTATTACGGCAACAGTCTCGCCCCTATTTATTTTCGAATACTGTGGCGCCAGCCATAGTTGCCGCAGGCTCCAAAGTGTTTGATATGGTGTCCGCCACCACAGAACTCCGAGATAAATTAGAAGAAAATACAACTTACTTCAGGACAAAAATGTCCGAAACAGGTTTTGATATTTTAGATGGAATTCATCCCATTGTCCCCATCATGCTATATGATGCAGTTTTAGCCCAAAACATGGCGGCTGAAATGCTAAATGAAGGTATTTATGTGATTGGTTTTTATTTTCCTGTAGTCCCAAAAGGCCAAGCACGGATCCGTGTACAGATTTCTGCCGCTATGGAAAAAGATCATCTTGATAAGGCAGTAACTGCCTTCACAAAAGTTGGTAAAAAACTCAATGTGATTTAAAAGTTAATAAAAATATATAAATCCCACCGCCACCCTTGCCCAAGTTAGAATCCAAAGGGTATATTCACCGGCTTTTTTAACCTTACAATTCACTTTTTTAATGCAAAGCAATTTAACTCCTAGATATATAATTATTGGTGTCATTCTTGCGTGGGCGATTTTTGCCCTCAAGCCTACGTGGCAATACCATAACATGACAGCTGACGAGAAAGAAGAACTCCGGACTTCAGGGGATCTTGAACAAATTGAATCTCGAATCATTCGTCAGGGCCTTGACCTAAAAGGTGGTATGTACATCGTCCTGGAAGCAGATATTCCTACTTTGATGGAAAATCTCGCTTCTATGAAGGATGACCGACTTAAAGGTATTTTGGCAACTGCCAAAGAAAAATCAACTTCTCCGGATGAGGATTTCTTTACGGTATTTGAACAAGATGTAAAAGCGGACGGTATCAAACTCTCCCGCTATTATCATCAATACGGCGCATCTCTGGATGATATTATGTTGGCCCTGAAAGAAGAGGCGGACGATGCCATAAATCGCGTGTTGGAAATTCTCCAGAACCGAGTAGATCAATTCGGTGTGTCAGAACCCACAATCCAGAAACAAGGCAAACATCGCATTGTAGTTGAATTGGCTGGTATCCAAGATTCTGAGAGAGCACGGGCATTACTCCAAAGTACAGCACTCCTTGAGTTTTATCTTGTAAAAAATGCAGCAGTGACCAATGAAATTATTGCTCAATTGGACGACGTTCTCAAAGAAAAAACCGATGAAACTGAACTGCAAGAATTGGCTTCGGGTGGACAACCTAAAACTGAAGAAAAACAACCTGATGCACCCAAAGAGGATGATGGAACCAAAACTGTATCCGAACTTTTTGGAGAAACGGAACCAAAGCCCGGTGACACAGTGAATAATGCAGGTGCAAACATTTTTGCTGATACGCCTTTCTCTGGTTTACTGGCTGCACTGACCGGCGATATGGGTGTTCAGGATAAGAATGTTTATGCAATTAAAAAATTATTAGAGAAACCGGAAGTTCAGTCTATACTGAAAAGTGCTAATGGACAATTTGTATTTAGTAACGATGCCCAAACACTCACCGGAACAACTGTTCCTGAAAAGTTCTATCGCCTTTATTATTTAGAAAAAACACCGGAACTCACTGGTGGGGTCGTGGATAAAGCTCGCGCTGATCTCGGTACAATTGGTAGCGGATCTGCAGGTCAACCTATTGTATCTCTTTCTATGAATAGTGATGGTTCTAAAACATGGGCTCGCGTTACAGGTGCAAATGTAGGTCAGCGAATTGCTATCGTTCTGGACAAAAAAGTCCACATGGCGCCATCTATCCGTGAAAAAATAGCTGGCGGGCGAACCCAGATTGAAGGTTTTGGGAGCATGAACGAAGCAAAGGATCTTGCCATTATTTTACGTGCCGGCGCGCTTCCTGCTCCAGTGAATATCATTGAAGAAAGAATTGTAGGGCCGAGCCTTGGCGCTGATTCTATTGCACAAGGGACACAGGCTATTATTTTCGGATTGGTATTAGTACTCATCTTTATGCTGGTTTACTACAAGATGGCGGGAATTGTGGCTGATTTTGCACTGATTTGGAATATTCTTCTTGTGCTAGCTGTACTGGCTTCACTTCAGGCAACTTTAACTCTACCAGGCATAGCTGGGCTTATCCTTACTGTTGGTATGTCAATTGATGCAAACGTCATTATTTTCGAACGTATTCGTGAAGAACTGCGTAAAGGTAAAACACCAAAAGCTGCCATTGATGCTGGCTATGACCGAGCGTTGACAACCATTATTGATGCAAATGTTACAACCCTAATCGCATCTCTGGTTCTTTATCAGTTTGGTACAGGCCCCATTAAAGGATTTGCCACAGTGCTATTCTGGGGAATTTTGATCTCCATGTTCACCGCAGTGTTTGTTACACGAACTATTTTTAATGCATATACATCCCGTAGAGGGCTCACAACATTGAGTATTTAACATGAGAATTATAAAAGAGACACATATTGATTTTATGAGTAAAACTGGTTTGGGCGGACTTTTATCTGCCTTGTTGATTGTGGTAGGAGTCGCTTCCATGGTCATGAAGGGTGGACCCAAATTAAGTATCGATTTCAAAGGCGGAACCATGATTGCGGTGAATTACACTGATCCGGTGGATATCAATGAAGTCCGTTCTGCTTTAAATCAGGTAAACATCGATGGACAGACATTCGATTTCAGCAAAGCTGAGATCAAACATTTTGGGGATGAGTCTAATGTGGCAGTTCGTCTCCCAAGTATAGATGATGAGCCAGAACAATTTGCACATAAATTTGTAGAAAAAATGGCAGAAGCATTTCCGTCACTGATTCCTGACGATAGGTCAAAATTTATTCTTTCCATTGATAAAGTTGGACCTAAGATCGGTGCTGAATTGAGCGGTGATGCGGTCATGGCTATCTTTAGTACCTTGTTATTGATCCTGATCTATATTTCCATCCGATTCGAATTCAAATATGCTGTGGGTGCCATTGCAGCCCTAGCCCATGATATATTGATCACATTGGGCATTTTCTCTTTATTGGACTTTGAAGTATCTCTTGCAGTAATAGCAGCATTTCTAACTATCGTGGGTTATTCTTTAAACGATACAATTGTTATCTTTGATCGAATTCGTGAAAATGTAAAAGGATTGAAAAATGCGACTCTTTCATCCGTGATCAATGAAAGTATCAATCAATCAATGAGCCGAACCATCATTACATCTCTCACCACATTATTCGTTGTCTTGGTGCTATTTGTAGTTGGGGGCGAAGTGATTCATACTTTTGCCTTTGCCATGATTGTTGGTGTGATTATTGGCACCTATTCCAGTATTTTTGTTGCCAGCCCTGTGGTTATCAAAATGGGATCCGACAATTAAGGCAAAATAATTAACATTAAACAATTTTTACATCGCCTCGTATCCTGAGTTTTTAAAAGGACGAGGCGTTTTTTTAAATGAAACCAAAAGTATTAATCAATTATGCGATCCTGTGCATTATTTGGGGTACCACCTGGATCATATTGAAAAAAAGTCTGATAGGTGGAACGCCACCATTCTTTGGTTCTGGTTTTAGATTTTTTTTCGGTGGTATAATTCTCTGGAGCATTATTTTATATAAAAGAGATTTTCCATCTTTCAAGGCTTTACCTTTGCAGCTTTATCTCCAATTTGGGCTTTTGAATCTGACGATCTGTTATGGTTTAACTTATTGGGCAACCCAATTTATTTACTCAAGTTTATCAGCTCTTATTTGGGCAGGATTTCCGCTTTGCGTTGCTGTTTTTTCATATTTCATGCTCCCCGATGAAGTTCTCACAAAAAAGAAAATTATTAGTCTTTTCCTTGGAACTATCGGTGCATTGTTAATTTTAAGGGAAGGCCTGAATTTTAAGGGAGATCAGGTTGTGATTGGTATTTTTATGGTCGTAATAGCCGTGATAATAGCGGGTTATCCAAATGTTTACCTAAAAAGGTATTCAAATGCGGTTACATCCCTCCATCTCAATGCAGTGAGCCAGCTCATAGCTGGAATAACATTACTAATTATTTCTTTCGTATTCGAGTCAGACCAGAAAATGGTCTGGAACAATTTCAATATTTTTGCTTTGGCCTATCTAACTATTTTTGGCTCTCTCATTGCCTGGTATATTTATTTTTGGCTTTTTCCTCATATTTCCATGTCCCAGATTTCATATATTGCCTTTTTTCCACCGGTTCTAGCTTCCATTCTAGGGTTGATTTTCCTGGATGAAAAGTTGTCCATTCTTGCTATATTTGGAGGTGGACTTGTTATTTTCGGAGCAGTACTTGTAAATCTCAATGAATGAATTTGCTACCATAGAAACACCCATCGGTACTCTCGGAGTCCGAACAAATTCTAAAGGTGTTTATCGCCTCCATCTTGCCAATGATGTAGATTATAAAGAGACAGAAACACCCAATAATAATCAATCTCCTATTCTTAAAAATGCCCTGAAACAACTTCGTGAATATTTCGATGAAAACCGGACAACATTCTCGGTACCCCTTGATTTACAGATGCCGCCATTTTATAAAAAAGCATTGCTGGAAGTAGCAAAAATCCCTTATGGAAAAACAGTTTCATATCAAGAAATTGCCCGCCGAGCAGGAAATGCAAAAGCATCCCGAGCTGCTGGATCGGCCAATGCCAACAATCCAATTGCAATATTTATACCCTGTCATAGAATTCTGGCTTCTGACGGGACATTGGGAGGCTATGGCGGCGGACTAGATAAAAAAATGATCCTCCTAGAACACGAAGGTTTGGATGTCAGGGTCTAATTTAAAAAAATTAAAATCACATTATTTGGGGGGCTTTTTGTTAAATAATCAAACGCTTCTCTCTCTTTTTTTACCTGTAAAGACGAATTAACTTCGTTGCCTTATGAACTCCATCACACAAAACTTTAGATCAAAACTCTTTGCCGGGATTGCGGCTGCACTGCCATTATTCCTGACTTATGTTTTATTGGAATTTTTATTTATCACTTTGGATGAAATGTCTGCTCCCATCCTTGATAAAATGGGATGGGAAATTCCCGGACTTGGAATTGTGCTCACATTACTCCTAATATTTTTTCTTGGGGTTCTGGTAACTAACTTTTTAGGTCATAAGATTTTCAGTATTGGCGAACGTATCGTTAAAAAAGTCCCTGTTGTAAATACGATTTATTCAACTCTGAAGCAAATAACAGAAACATTTACAAAAGGAACTTCAGATACATTCAAGGCTGCTGTTTATATCCAATATCCACGAAAAGGACTATGGACCATGGCCTTAATTAGTGGTGAATCAAAAAGCAAAGATGGGATTCCTTATTACCATTTATTTATTCCTACGACACCAAATCCTACCTCGGGCTTTTTTATCATGATTCCCCAAGCGGATGCTGTCCCTACGGGAATGTCAGTAGAAGAAGGACTTAAAACGATCATTTCCGGTGGGTTGCTTGCTCCGGAGGAGAATCCACTTCCTTAGGAATTGTTACGAAATAACGTATGCAGATCAAATACATTGATGGTCCACGGCTCCTCAGGGCAATCCAAGCCGGGATTAATCACGTTATCACCCGGAAGGATTACCTGAATAAAATTAATGTGTTTCCTGTCCCTGACGGTGATACTGGAACTAATATGGCCTTTACACTGGCTACTATTTCTGAAGAAACAAAATCAAATAATAATAAACAAGTTTCGAAGGTAGCTGATGCAGTTGCAGATGCATCTCTAAATGGCGCAAGAGGGAATTCCGGGTCTATCCTCGCTCAATTCTTTGTAGGGTTTGCTGATGGAATTGGATCCTTTCGAAGACTTACGCCAGAGCAATTTTCTGAAGCCACTAATACAGCAAAAAATTATTCTTACGATGCATTATCTGAACCAATAGAGGGCACCATTCTTTCCGTCATTTCAGATTGGGCAGATTCGATTAAAAACATTTATAAGAAGCATGATGATTTTGTCATGATCCTGGATTTTGCTTTTGAACAAGCGAAAGAATCCTTACGGAAAACACCGGAAAAATTGGCAATCTTAAAAAAAGCCGGTGTGGTGGATGCAGGGGCTCAGGGATTTGTGGATTTCCTGGAGGGAATCAATCATTTTATCAAGCAAGGCGAAAAAGATGATGTAGACACCTCCACAATTGCCGAACCGGTGGATAATTTTGAAGTGGAAATGACCGATGAATTTCGCTATTGCACTGAATGTCTTGTGGCCGGAGATGATATCGACCGGATCAAACTCAAAGAACAATTGATGAATCTGGGTAGCAGTATCGTTCTTGCCGGTTCCAAAAAGAAAGCAAAGATCCACATTCATACTAATGACCCACAGGCGGTTTTCACCTTGGGGCACGAATATGGAACTCTTAGTGGCGAAAAAGCTGACGACATGCTGAAACAGCAAAAAGATGCTCATGGGAGCCATGAAGAAATTGCAATTGTGGTAGATTCCGGCTGTGACCTTCCTGAAGATCTCATTGATGAATTCAATATCCACATGGTGCCCGTTCGTCTGAATTTTGGAGATGAACACCATGTGGACAAGGTTACCATCACCTCAGAAGAATTCTGGCACCAACTCCAAACCAACTCTATCCATCCGCAAACTTCTCAGCCAACACAGGGTGATTTTCGGCGACAATATCAGTTTTTAACCGGACATTATAATAATGTCATATCGATCCATTTACCCGCATCTGTAAGTGGAACCTTACAATCAGCGACACTGGCTGCGAGAGATGCAGAAGATTTACCCATTGAGCTAATCGATTCTCAAAACGGTTCAATAGGTATCGGGTTGATTGCTCTTAGGGCAGCCGAAGCAGTTAAATCAGGAAAGGCTAAAGAAGATATCTTGAAAATTATTCATCAGGCCGTTGAGAATACCACCATTTATATCGGATTGGAGACACTGGATTATGTGGTGAAAGGAGGTCGATTGTCTGCCAATAAAAAGAAAATCGCCAATTTGCTTCAAATTAACCCAATTCTCTCCTTTGCCTTGAATGGAATCAATTCAATAGGAAAAACTTTTGGGTCCAAAAATAAGGCAGAAAAACTAGTAAAATTTGTTTCATCAAAATTACCGGATGGTCCTTATCGAGTGGGTTTAGCCCACGGAAATGCCTTGGAACTCGCTGAAAATGCCGAACATCATTTTGAATCTTTGGGAGCAGAAAAAGTAATCTCTACCGAGATCGGGCCAGCACTAGGCGTACATGCAGGTCCACAAGCACTGGTGATTGCCGTCCAATCGTTAAAGGATGATCTCTATGAATAATCCGAACCTTATTTTAATCTTGATCCTGTTTGCCAGTTATATCATTGGCTCTTTTCCCACCAGTATTATTATGGGACGAATCACAAAAGGTATTGATATTCGTGAGCATGGAAGTGGAAATGCTGGTGGTACAAATGTTTACCGTGTATTGGGCTGGAAACCGGCATTGGTTGTGGTTGTATTTGATATATTCAAGGGATGGCTCCCTGCAGCGTATTTAGCCAAAATGTTCTTTGATGCAACTCCACTTCCGGATCTGGGACTTTTTCAAATATTATGTGGGTTTTGCGCTGTTTTAGGCCATACCTATACAATCTTTGCAGGATTTAAGGGTGGTAAAGGTGTGGGCACCTTGGCCGGAATGCTTATTGCTATGTTCCCTCTTGCTGTGCCACTTTGTATGCTGGTTTTTGCAGTTACTTTAATGCTGACAGGTTATGTGTCTGTGGGATCCATTATCGCCAGTACTTCCCTCCCGGTATTATTACTGACGCTGCCAATTATTGGGATTGAGCCTGCAGAACTATCACTTTTGATTTTTAGTTTGATGGTTCCATTTTTCATTATCTATACCCATCGCTCCAATATTTCCCGACTTCGAAACGGAAAAGAAAACCGTTTTGAGAAAGCAATGATCTTTAAAAAGAAATCCTAAAATTTTTGCTGAATACCCCAATGGAGAGTTGGGGAATTCCATTTTCCATCTCGATAACCCCAACCTAGATCGATTCTAATAGCATCTACCATTGGAA
>CAJWPW010000030.1 GCA_913045415.1 uncultured Fidelibacterota bacterium
AAATGCGTTTTTTGATCAATCTTGTTCTTTTGTTTCGCTTATTGTTCGGCCAAGAAAGATTGCAATATAAAATTCAAACTGCAGCAGATGAATATGATAAATACACATCTGTGGGAAACCTGGGATTGACAATCACTAATTATGGCATTCTTGGAAATGGATGGAATCGAATGGAAGATGGCAGCATTCATCCATCCTGCCAATATAAGCAGCATACTGAAATTGCCCGGGAACAGATTGAACATTTCTCCTATTGCGGACTCTGGGTCGGCGGTATTGTAAATGGCCAGCGAAGGGTGTCAACAGCTATCGTGGATGGTGTATTTGATGCTGGAGATGAGGGCTTTGAATTGTTTGCAAATTCTCCCATTACGATCCAATCTTCTATCTCATCCACTACGCAGGATTCCATGGCAAAATATTATTCACCATACGCTGTATCACACCAAGATATGATTACCGATTTTAAAGATTATGGTGATTCTCCCGGGGATAATTTAGGAATTCAGGGTCACTCACCTCTAGGGCTGGATATTCATTTGGAATCTTATGCTTGGAATTACTCTTATGCTGACGCATTTGTCATCCTGAAATATACTTTCACTAATGCAACTGAAGATACCATTCAAGATATTTATGCCGGGATTTGGGCAGACCCTTCAATCGCAAATTTTAATTATACAGACATTTATACCCCCGGAGGCGGTTTTTCCTGGTACGATAACCTGAACGGGTTTGATGAAACAGAGGATGATGCAGAATTCAAAAGGGATATTGCATATCAATATGATACTGATGGTGATGATGGCTGGGCCGAATCCTACCTTGGTATGTCGGCCTTGGGAAGCAATGTGCCCTACAATTATTTAAATACAAATTATTTTCAATGGGTTTGGACAAATTCAAACAATAGTGATTATCCTGCTTACAGTATGCCACTGACAGATGAAGAACGATATGATAAAATGTCTTCATCTGTTCCCAAAGGCACTGGCCCTGATTATACATCCGAAGGTTACCCTGCCGCTGAAAATAGTTGGATGTTTTTATTGTCTGCAGGACCAACAGGATCTGAACCAAATGCAGACACTACTTCCTGGACATTGGGACCTGGCGAATCCTGCCATATTGCTTTTACAGTTGTCTGCGCGCTATGGACGCCGGGAATTGGAGGCAATTCTCATGCCCAGCGTGGAAATTTACATGTGAATTATGATTGGGCACAAAAAGCCTATGACGGGGAAGATAAGAACCGGAATAACCAATTGGATGAAGGTGAAGACGGAAATAGCAATGGTGTGATTGATCGTTATATCCTTCCCGCACCACCGCCGTCTCCTAATATGGAAGTAGTAGTTGAATCGGGAAAGGTGACAATTTATTGGCAGGATGGTGCAGAATCTTTTTTAGATCCAATCAGCCAGGAAGCAGACTTTGAAGGATATCGGATTTATGGTGCACGTAAAACAGCCAATGATGATCTAGGTGAATTTTCTTTATTATTGGAAACTGACCTTAATAATAATATTGGATATAATACAGGGTTTTCAACGATTCAAATCACAGATCAATTTGGTGAACCGGATAGTCTGCTAATTAATGACACTTATTATCAATATAAATTTGAGAATGCAAATATCAAGGATGGATGGTTAAATTACTACGCTGTTACAGCCTATGATCAGGGAGATCCTGATGCAAATCTTGAAAGTCTGGAAAGTTCGATTTACTCAAATCGGGTTTATGTTTTTCCAGGTAAAGCTGCAGCAAAAGAAAATGATTGGGTTGGCGAACCGACCGTTTATCCAAATCCATTTAAGGGACAGGCCCTTTGGGATGGCTATGGTAGCCGCAGCAAAATGCTATGGTTTCGAAATCTGCCAAATGAAGCTGAAATTCGAATCTTTTCCCTGGCTGGGGATTTGGTAGATATCATTCAACATGAGGAATCATACAATGGCGCAGATATTGCAAATATTGATGCTCAAAAAAATCCATTAATGGCAGGTGGCGAACATGCGTGGGACCTGATTACTATGCATGACCAAGCCACTGCATCTGGTCTTTACTTGTTTACAGTTGAAGATAAAAATTCTGGCCAGATCAAGGAAGGAAAATTTTTGATCATCAAATAAAACCCCTTAGAAAAAGGTTTAATTAACAACAAAGGAGAAACAAATGAAAAAATCGATCTTAATCATTATGGCAATGGGAATGCTAATTGGACAGGTGGATTATGGTTCACAGATTCAAACTGTCATTGATGCCAATTGTACAAATTCCGGATGCCATACAAATGGTGGCGGTTACCAAAATGGATTAGATTTATCATCATATGATAATTTAATGACTGGAGACAGTGAAAATGGCCCAGTGGTAGTACCTCTGGATCACGCCAATAGTTTATTATGGCAAAAGGTTAACTCAGGTGCAATGCCTCCGGGAAACAATCCTGATTTAAGTGGGGATGAAGTAAATCTCATCGCTAGTTGGATTGATGAAGGAGCATTGGAAACACCTGCTGTGGATATTACTGAGCTATTTTTCAGTGAATACGCAGAAGGGAGTGGTAACCATAAATATTTGGAAATATATAATGGTACAGGCGCTTCTGTGGTTTTAACAAATTATCAAATAGCGCAAGCAGTAAACGGAGGTGGATGGCAGTATTATCACACATTTACGACTGGAACTTCTATTGCTGACGGTGATGTGTGGGTGATAACTACAGACCAAGCTGATGCTTCTATTCAAGCAGTTGCAGATGAAATTTTACCTTATCCCAGTGTCGTTCATCATAACGGTGATGATGCTAGGGGATTGATTTCAATTTCTGGAACAGATACAACTTGGATAGATATTATCGGTGACCCGAATAATGATCCCGGTTCAGGCTGGGATGTGGCCGGTGTTACAAATGGTACCCAGAACCATACTCTCGTCCGAAAATCCACCGTTACCAGCGGTAATACGGATTGGTCAGTTTCGGCAGGTACCACAATGGATAATTCTGAGTGGATTGTACTGGATCAGGATACTTGGACTTATGTTGGTTCACATCCGCATGCTGAACTGGAAGGTCCAGTTCCGCCCACTATTAGTAGTATTGCCATGGAACCTTCGTCTCCGACGGAAGCAGATGATGTAACAGTATCAGCAGCTATCACGGATGATGGAACCATTGCCAGTGCAACATTGACCTATAACACAGGATCAACTGACGCTGATGTTACCATGTCCAACACAACGGGTGATACCTATACAGGAACCATACCGGCTCAGACGGCTGGTACAACGGTTACATTTTCAATCACTGCTGTAGATAATGATGACAGCACCACTACATCCACTGAGTCTTCTTATTTGGTGAACCCAACAGGTGGTGAGATTACTGCAATTTATGATATTCAATATACAACAGATTCATCAGGAGACTCGCCTTTGAATGGAGAGACAGTCACCATCAGCGGTATTGTAACAGCAGAATTCTGGGGCAGTAGCAGCAATCGTTATCTTTATGTCCAGGATGCAGAAGGCCCCTGGAACGGGGTTGTCTGTTTTGAATATGGCGGCTGGGATACATTTGATTTCTCATCATCCGCAGGAATGGTTCATTCAGTGGCAGAAGGGGACAGTGTTACTGTTACTGGAACAGTGGATGAATATTACAACTTAACAGAAATTGTTGATGTAACGGAAGTTATTATTCATGGTCCAGCTGTCAATATGATCAGCCCTGCTGTTGTTACGCCCGGGCAGATTATGACCGGAGGATCTGAAACTGAAGCTTACGAAGGATGTTTGGTAGAAATAGATAATGTTACTGTTGATAATGCGGATCTTAATAATGGTGAATGGTCAGTTACAGATGGAACAAATTCTGTTCGTGTAGATGATATTTGGGATTATTATTATTTCCCTGAAAGTGGACAGGCACTGGCTGAAGTTGTAGGCGTTATGACCTATACATATAGTGATGCAAAACTTGAACCCAGGTTGGCACGGGATGTGGTTGAAGCAGATGGTGCCCCTGTAAGGTTACAGCGTATTCAACAAGTGTTGTATAGTGACCTAATGAAGGCTGGTGAAGATGAAGATTCAGATAAGTCCTATATGGTGGATGAAACAGTAACTATAGAAGGTATCGTAACTATGCCATCAGGCTTAAGTTATGCCGGTGCTGGTGTGAAATTCATTTTTGCGGATGTACATGGCGGTCCTTGGAGCGCAATTTTGTCTTATGACCCGGATAGTGCTGCTTTTCCAACACTTTTCGAAGGCGATTTAATTCAAGCTACGGGTTACATAGATGAATACTCAACAGGGCCTGCGAACATGACAGAATTATTCATTACTGAACCGATCAATATTATTGACTTCGAACAGCCTTTACCTGTTGTAGATACGGTTAATACTGGTGATTTACTCTGGCCAACGGAAGCAGAACAGTGGGGTAATGTCATGGTCCGTATTGAAGACGGTATTGTAACTAATAATGATCTTCAGTATGAAGTCTTTGCTGTAGACGATGGTACAGGATCTGTCCTGGTAGATGATGATTCTGACAGTATAGCAACCTATTTTGAAACCGTGGGGCCGCCTCCTGTGGGCTCGCTGGTACAATCTATGGAAGGATGGCTCTACCATCACTATGGTAGCAATGCTGATTCTACGGCCTACAAGCTCTGTCCTCTTTATGTGGAAGACATTGAATTTGGTTCAGGTCCACCATCTATAACGGATTTATCCCGAGAGCCCTGTGCTCCAACAGCCAGTGATAATGAAGTAGCTGTTTCCTGCGTGATCTTAGATAATTCTACGATTTCCGAAGCGTTGATACATTATTCTGTAGATGGAGGTGATTATGTTTCTGTTGCAATGACTTCAGCGAATGATTCCACCTTTACAGGTGTTATCCCCGTGGCTAATACTAATACGGTATACTATTATATCACAGCAACGGATGATGGCGCAGATCAGTCTGAGCTAAAAACCAGTGTGTATCCAAATAATACTGATCATGACCAGCTTGGATTCCATGTATCAGATAATCTAACAATCAATATGGTTCAGGAAACTCCTTGGTCATCAGGAAATACATTGTATGAAGGTTGTACTGTAACACTCACGGGTTCTGTAACTGCTGACACAGCTCAGTATACCAGTGGCTATAGTTCCTATGCATTTCAGGATGGTACGGGACAATGGAATGGTCTCGTATTTGATACTGAAGAAATGGCGATAGTCACCCGTGGAGATGAAGTCTCGGTGACTGGCTTGGTTACGGATAATGACCCTGATTGGGATTTTAAATTTGGTGGCAACACGCGCCTTATTAATGCAACGGTCACAGTAACATCAACTGGAAATGAGACACCTGCTCCAACAGGAGTCTCTGCGAGCGATCTAGCACAAACAGCCGAAGAAGTGGAATCTTATGAAGGTGTTTTGGTTAAGCTGGAAAATGTGACTGTATCATCGGTGAATGCTTATGATTGGTCCATAACGGACGCATCTGGCATGGAAGCCTTGATTGATGAAGATATGGGGACAATGAATGCAGGCATTGTCATGAGTGAACTTGTTGAAGGGCAGGAGTTATCCTATATCATGGGAATCTTCAATTACAGTTTTGGGACTTACAAAGTTCAAATTCGTGATGTGGCAGATTTAGGTACTACTGTTGGTATCGATGATGATGTAAAAGTAAATCCCTACGAGTATGCACTCCATGATAACTTCCCCAATCCATTCAACCCTGAAACCCAGATCCGATTTACTCTTGGAGGCCAGGAAAATGTTAAATTGGTGATTTATGATATCATGGGTCGTCAAGTTAGGACACTTGTAAACGGTGATTCTTTTAATTCTGGATTCCACGTTTTGAATTGGAATGGAAGAGATAATCTAGGTGAGAAAGTTGCTACAGGCATGTATATTTACCGGATCAAGGCCGGTGATTTCATCGCAGACAAGAAGATGCTTTTGGTTAAATAACTTATAAAAAGAGGGCGGGAGAATAATTTCCCGCCCTCAGCTACTCCACATGCGCCTTTATACTTTAATATTTTCATTCTTTTTAATTATCAGTTTATCCTGCAATCGATGGGAATATGATGATCCATCTATTCAAGTTGAATCTGTTTCACCCGAAACGCATTTAAGTTTGGTAGCATTAGATACTATTTGGGTTGCACCCCAAATAGACCAAAACGGGGATACAACAATATTTTATATCGTTGATTATTTTGATTCATCTTTTGTGATTATTGATTCCATGTGGATTATTGATTCAGCCAATCAGGACAACTCCTATTGGGTCTATGACACAAGCAATTTTATGTGGTGGGGGACGGATCTTTCTGGTGAAGATCATGGTATTGAAACAATTTCACTTTTTGATACATCGGCATTTCATACAATCACAACGAGTAAACAGGAATTAAATTGGTGGGGTGATGACCCCGATGGCGATATTGTTGGGTATTACTATCGATGGAATACCGATTCTGATTGGATATACACTGAAAAAGAAGGTGGAATATTTTATGTCCCAATTAGAACAGAATTAGATATTTTTTCATTTGAGATAAAAGCAGTGGATAATGAAGGGAATGAAGATAATACACCAGCAAAATTAGTTGTGCCTATCCAAAACTCATCCCCACAAATATTATTTCGATATTTATCAAATCCACAAATTTCCGATATTGGTGGTGATACAAGTTTTACATTTCCAACTCGAACATTTGTCTGGGATTTATATGATCAGGATGGGAATGAAACAATTACTGATATTTATTATACATTGAATGATACTTGTGACACCTGCTGGGCTCGTTTGGCTGGGGATATAAACAGTATTACCTTAACCAATTTAGATCCGGGAATAAATTCAATATATTTAAAATGCAAAGATATTGCCGGCGCAGAAAGCGGTAGGATCCAATTCCCCGATTCCACAATGCCGGACAATGCTCAAGTTTGGTGGGTAAAACCATTGATTGGCGATGTCCTCATCGTTGATGATTACCCATTAGATAATTCAAATAATGCACTCAACTGGTATGCCAGCATGATGGACACCCTTGTTGGAGAAGATGGATATTCTATTTGGGAGATAGGTGATGAATTGCCCTATTCAGCAACAGACCTTTCAGCGAACCTGAATTATTTTAAACATGTGGTTTGGTTTGCCGCATACAATAATACTGCTTCTGCAAATGATACCTATAACGCTGCAGAGGCTAGCCTAATCAATTTTATCATGGGTGGTGGAAATTTATTTATTAACCCTATCGATTTTGAAGATACAACATTTACATGGTTCCCCCTGGATTCTCTGGTTACTTTAAATCCCAATGGCCGCCTTTATACGGGGCGGGTCATCGAAAGCCCCATTGATACATCCTTGAATCTTTCCGTATCTCATTTGATCGCCGTTAAAGTTAAGGGATTCTGGCCCAATGAATCTGAATTTGAATCAGTGACGGAATTATACCAAATGGCTGACCCACAAAACACTGACGCTTGGACAGGGAACCCAACCATTTGTAGTATAGGTCAGTACCGTGTATCACCTACAAAATTATCTGGTAAGGTCGTCATGATGACTTTACCGCTCCATGATGGGTATCGTCCAAAGTTGAATGGTAATGGATCTTCCATAAAACTATTTCAATACCTTTTTGAAGAGGAATTCATCGAATGAGAATTTTTCTTTTTATCTTTTTATCCATTTCTCTCCATTCCCAAGATTTTGGGACAGTTTCTGGTCAGGTGAAAGATGCCATTTCTGGAGATGGTTTGCCCGGTGTTAATGTGATGATAAAGGGAACCTATTATGGCGCCGCAACGGATCTTGATGGGAATTTTCATATCCCAAAAATCAAACCCGGGAGTTATGATGTAGAAGTATCCATGATTGGGTACAAAATAATCTTGAATACAGGCGTGAAAATCAATCTTGAAGAAACCACAGTTCTTACGTTTAATCTTGAAGAAACTGTTTTGAGTTTTGGTGAAGATGTGATTGTCATGGGTAAAAAACCCCTATTTGATGTGGATGAAACATCATCTATGGTAAGAGTGAGTAAAGAGGATATTGAAAATAAGGTCGTCTCAAGTGTTGAAGATATATTGTCTGAACAAATAGGTGTTACAACGCAGGATAATGAGATTCATATCCGCGGTGGACGGATTGATGAATCCATGTTTGTGGTAGATGGTTTTTCTGTAAAGGATCCCTTGTCCGGGTATTCCGGGAATTTATTTGTGAATGCGGATGCGATCGAAGAATTGGAAATTATCACCGGTGGATATAGTGCGGAATATGGTCAGGCCATGTCCGGTGTGATCAATATTAAATTGAAGGAGGGGCGCGATTATTACGAAGGTGCAATAAAATATGCCAGCGATCGTTTCCTTTCTGGTAATTCCAATTCGGATCGAATTGAATTTAATTTTGGAGGACCGGATCTTTTGTTTCAAACCATTCCAGGGGTTTTTGGGAAAGACCTCCCGGGTAGATTCTCTTTTTTCTTAAATGGCTACGGAAAAATGTATGATGGGAATTTGCCCATCGCTTCAAAACTGTATCCGCATCGATATTGGTCATCTAATTTTATTAGTGATGAAAAATCAGACAAATTAATGGATAGATTAGCATCCCGGGAAAACAATGACTGGCATCTACTCTATAAAATGACCTGGGAATTAACACCTCAAAAGAAACTGTTCGTCTCCTATGATGCATCCATGAATATTAACCAAGGCTACTATATGCCCCGTGCCTTTGCATCTACCTATTTCCCTTATCAGTACATGAATATCTTGGACAATTATAATAC
>CAJWPW010000031.1 GCA_913045415.1 uncultured Fidelibacterota bacterium
TGGGTAAGGGCGTGAGCCTGATCTGGGATTTTCGCCAATTCTATCGTGACGATGGTACTGGGAATCTTAAACCAATAAAGCAGGCTACTATCGAAACATCATTTAATTTTTGACGGTATCACTTTTGATAAACAAAACTATATTCGGATTTTACCTGGTTGGTGTTCTGGCAGCACAAACGGAAGTCATGATATTAAGTCAAAAAGTTGGTACGGAAATTGACATGCATGAAAATCGTTTTTATCGAATTTTTCCAAAAGAAAAAGGATTCATTAATGCTCAGATTATTCGCATTAATAAGGAGAATTTCCGTGTGGTTATTATAAAAAATATTCGCGGGAAAGAGAGATTGGTAAAACGGTTTATTTCTCTAGATGATTACGAAAAATTGCAACTTCATGTTGATGCGCAGCCGGTACTCACCGAAAAGGTAAAAATCGAAATGTATGAAGGCATGGATTTCCTAAGAGCAGAAAAAATCGTAAATGAGATTCCAAAACCGCAATATGTTATCCTAAAACATTCCGGACAGAAAAAGCTGAAGGGGTCCCTGTTTTTTGTAGATGAGAATATGCTCCATATACAAACACCAACCACAATAGAAAAAGTACATTTAAGTGACTTGGATCAATTGTCCTATCGTCCGGAGATTGGCGAGTATGAATATCTTCGTCCTTATCTTTACGGCATCACTGGATTGACTGGATTGGCCTTAGCACAAATTTATAATTCCCAACGAGCAACTTTATATAACGAATACGGAATTCCCCGAAATGATTTAAATCGATACACTCAATTATTTGGCATTGTAATTGGGTTGATTTTTAGTAGCGAACTATTTGATGCTGTCAGTACATTGTTGACACCTTCGGAGACCATTATTTTATCCGAAGCTGAATATGAAAAGAAAAATATTAAATAATCCACGGAGGAACCATGGCAAAGAAACCTAATGCACCAGTCGAAAGTGCACCACCAGCAGTTGACCCGCAACAACAATATTTAATGGACCAGTTTGGTGGTCTTATGGATCAGGTTGGAGATGGGTTTGGTGGTCCGCTTCAGGAAGAATTAATTAGACGGTTAGAGCGAACTATTGCAGATTTTCATGAAGAAGTGAATGAAATGTTAGGCAATCTTAAAGATAATTCAGAAAAACGCCACGACCGTCTCAAGGAAATTTGGAATAATCCAGACACTGCAGTTGATGATGCATCTGATGAACCTGAGGATGGCCCGGGTGACGAAAACGAAATGAGCGAATATGAAAAGCGAATTGAAGGATTAGAGGGTGATAAAAAGAAAGATGAACCGCAGGAAAAAGATGAAAAACCTAAGAAGAAAAAAGGATTCTTTGGGCGAAAGAAAAAGTAATCGCAAATTCGGGGGTGAGAAATCGCCCCCTTTTTTTTATTTCATTTCTTTTCCTTCTGTCCACTTTTGAAGCAAATGGACAGGAACACGCAAAAAATGTCCAAGAATATTCACCCTTAAAAAAAAGAGTATATAGTTTTACAAAACTTGATTTCATTACATCAGAAGGTGAATTTAACGAATCCATTTGTACTTTGTTGATCCCCGATTTGATGGAAGACAGTCCACCATTTGTTGCTATTTATTATAAACGTGATAATTCAGAGTGGTTCACAGAATCACTTTACAGGAAAAGACTTCGATTTAACTTTAAGGATGGTGTATTAAAATTAGATCAATCCAACTTTTGGGACTGGTTCGAGATTGCTGAAATAAAAATTGTTGTGATTTACTGATTCATGATTTGAGTCTTGAACAAATGCAGTAAATTCACGGTCTAATATTTTTAGAAAAGTTAATTTCTGGCCGTGCTAGATGGGGAATTAGCGGTACCCTGTAACCTGCAATCCGCTGCAGCAGGATCGATGCCGACGCCAGGCTATTGCTGACCTATTCGAAAGAATTAAGCGATGTTGAAGTTTCGAACTATTGCAATGAATAACGGATGAATCCCGTCAGGCCCGGAAGGGAGCAGCGGTAAGTTTTGATATTCATGTGCTGATAGATTTCCGGAATGGAGTTGGCTGATTATTTTAGAATGGGGAACAGAATGGTCAAACGCCGGTGCACGGCCGAATAATTTTATGGCATACAAAGTATTATCACTCAAATGGCGCCCACAGTCTTTTCAAGATGTAGTTGGGCAGGACCATATTACACAAACCTTGATTAATGCATTCGAACAGGATCGAATCGCACAAGGTTATATTTTTACTGGTCCACGGGGTGTAGGAAAAACCACAACAGCTCGAATTCTTGCTATGGCATTGAATGCGGAAGGTGGAGCATCATCTAATTTTGACCCTAATTCTGTAATTTCCAGAGAGATCGCTGATGGACGCTCATTGGATGTTCTAGAAATTGATGGCGCGTCCAATCGAGGAATTGAAGAGATCCGAAACTTAAGGGAGCAAATAAAATTTGCACCAATGAAAGGTGCTTTTCGGGTTATTATAATTGATGAAGTACATATGCTTACAACTCCCGCCTTTAATGCATTGCTCCGAACCCTGGAAGAACCACCTCCTCACGGAAAATTTATTTTTGCCACAACAGATATTCATAAAGTTCCTGCAACAATTATTTCCAGGTGTCAGCGGTTTGATTTTAACCGTATCTCCCTTCAAATTATTTCTGAAAGGTTAGAATTCATATTAAAGGAAGAAGGGATTTCATTTGATCCGGAATCGATCAATGCCATTGCAAAAAAAGCGGATGGTAGTATGCGGGATGGATTAAGTCTATTGGATCAGGCCATTTCCTTTTGTGGCAAGGAAATCAATTATGATGGTGTCGTGAAAGCACTGGGGTTGATAGCGGATGAACTCTATTTTGAATTCACTCGTTGTATCCGAGAAAAAGATGCAACGGGAACGGTGAATATGCTGTCGTCCTTTTCAGGGTTTGGAATACCTGCTCCAGAAGTTATGGTTGGCATGGCTGGACATATTCGGAATATCCTTTATGCCGGGGTAAAAGATGGTGAATCTCTTCTTGAAATGAATACAGAGCATAAGCAAAGATATATTCAGGAAAGTGAATCATGGGACCGAAGAGATCTTTTACGGATCAGCCAAGTTCTTACAGATGTAGCTGCAACTATTCGCAGGGCACAAGATCCTTATTTATTATTGGAAATGACTGTGCTGAAACTTCTGGAAATGGATCGATCGATTTATATCGATCAAATAATTTCAAGTAGCGCGTCGTCTTCTAAGGTAAGGTCAAAGGATCCCGAAAAGCCCGAATCAGTACAACCAATAAAAAAGCCGCTGAATCCAATTGTTAAAAAGAAATATACCGATCCTGAAAAGAAGCTGACATCACCTGCCCCCGTCGTTCAGGATCCTGTCGTTTCAATCAAAGATAAAAATGAAAAGAATGAAACTAAGGAACAACTCGAGAATAACTTTGATAAAGAGACCAAAGCAATACCGATTCCACCCGATTTAAATATTGAAGGCATTCTAGAACGCTGGCCATCAATCATGGAAAAAATTCACTTGGCACGGCCTTCAATTGGTGCCATTTTGGAAGAATGCAAACCAGATGAATTTGATGGAAATAAATTAATAATCAAAACATCGGGGGGAAGTGACTTCAGTGTCAAAATGGTGGAACGAGGTATTCCAACGATTGAAAAGATTCTCGCTGATGAAATGGGCTCTCCAATCAAAGTAAATTTTGTGAATGGTGGTGGAGATGCACAATCAAAATCTAAACCAAATAAAAAAAAATCGGAAATAGATCCCAATGATAATAAATTATTTAATAAAATTGTCGAAGTATTCGATGGTGAAATCTTACGTTAGGAGTAAAAATGTTTAAAGGAAATATGTCTAAAATGCTTAAGCAAGCACAGGAAATGCAACAGCAGATTGAGAAAGTTCAAAATCAATTATCCGATATGATCATTGAAGCTGAATCAGGCGGTGGCATGGTGACTGTTAAAGTGAATGGTAAACAGGAAGTATTGGAACTCTTTATTGAACCTGATGCAATGAAGGAAGATAAGGAAGTTCTAGAAGATCTTATTATTTCTGCATTGAATAAAGGTTTATCAAAAGCGCAATCAGATTCCCAGGAAAAAATGAATTCTGTAACCGGTGGTATGATGAGCGGACTGAAAATTCCGGGAATGTAATTGCAGTCCCTTCCCGATAGCGCAAACCGATTGATCGAAGAATTTTCCCGTCTTCCAGGTATTGGAAGAAAAACCGCACAACGATTAACTTTCCATTTGTTAAAAACTGAAAAGGAAACGGTGTACCGTTTATCTGATGTCTTAAGGGATGTTAAGATGAAAGTACATGAATGTTCAGTATGTGGTGGTATTACGGAAGAAGATCCCTGTGTTATTTGCAGCAGTCCGAAACGAAATAAAAATTTGCTTTGCATAGTTGAAGAAGCACCTGATATTTATGCATTTGAACGCACCAATAGTTTTAATGGGTACTACCATGTATTGGGCGGTGCTTTATCGCCATTGGATGGCATTGGTCCGGATGAACTAAATCTTTCGAATCTTTTGTCTCGAATACATACTGGGATGGAAATTGTAGTCGCTACTAATCCTAGTGTAGAAGGAGAAACAACTGCCCTTTTTCTTGCCAAGTATCTGGCAAAAAAAGATATAACAATCACACGCCTTGCCCGAGGTTTACCTGTTGGTGGAAATCTGGAGTATACGGATGAAGCAACGCTAATTCGAGCTATGGAGGGTCGGACATCACTTTAACATTCCCTAATATTCTGACTATTTTTAGGATCTTTCTCACTCCTGTTTTTATTTTGTGCTTATTTTGGGAACACCCTTGGGGTCATCCAGCGGCATTGGTCATTTTTATTATTGCCAGTATAACCGATGCTTATGACGGCTATTATGCACGGAAATATGATCAGGTTACACCAGAAGGAAAATTTCTGGATCCACTTGCAGATAAAATTTTGGTTTCTTCAGCGTTTATTTCATTTGCATTAATGGGGATAATTGAATTCTGGATGGTGGGACTCATTATTTTCCGCGACCTGTTTGTAACAGGACTTAGAATGACTATGGAAAGAAAAGGATTATCCCTTGTTACGTCTACCATTGCAAAGGCAAAAACCGCCATCCAAATGGGAATAATAAGTTTTATTTTGGCAGTGCTGGGTCTAAAAGGACTTTCATTAGCCTGGGCCATGCCCATGTTGGACATTGTCCGGGAATATCGATTGGTTTATAATTTGACATTAGGCGTAACTATTTTTACTCTTGTAACTGGAATTACCTATCTTTATTCCAATAGAAATGTAATCCAGAATTTCCTGGAAAAAGAATGAACCTTCGCTACAAAGCTGCCGAATTCATTGGAACGGTAGCCTATGTAGGTCGTTTGCCCATAGCACCGGGAACCTGGGGCAGTTTAGCAGCTCTGTTAGCATGGTATTTCCTAAAACCATCCATAAGCGATCCATTATTTCTTTTGATCAATGGCGCCATATTTTTTATTGGTATTGCTGCATCTGAGATTTTAATTGAAGCATGGGATGATACTGATCCCAAAGCTGTGGTTATAGATGAATGGGTTGGGATGTGGATTGCCCTCTATTTGGTTCCTCATGATATATTCTGGGGATTTGTGGCATTTTTTCTTTTCCGTCTTTTTGATATTCTAAAACCAGGGCCTGTGCAAAATTTTGATGACCTTCATTCTTCTTTCGGGGTCATGATGGATGATGTTGTGGCGGGGATTCTTGCTTTACTTGTTACACAAAGTCTCCTGTTTAACTTTGTATGAAAATTGCCATTTTATCCATTGGAAACGAACTACTATCTGGAGATACGATTAATACCAATGCGGGATGGATGGGCAGAAATCTGACGGACATTGGGTGTGATATTTGTCGACAGGTCACTGTGCCCGATAAAAAAGATTCTATTTCTAATGCATTGACAGAGCTTGTTAATCTCAACCCTGGTTATATTATTTGTACCGGTGGATTGGGACCGACAGATGATGATATTACTCGGCAGACGTTATTCGATTTTGTGGGAACTGAATCAAAATTTGATCAAAACTATTGGGAGTCACTATCTGTCCGATTTAATCGTTTTGGAATCCAAATTCCCGAATCCAATCGGAACCAGGCTCTTGTTCCTGTGGATGGCGTTGTGGTTCCAAATCCCGTCGGTTCCGCTCGTGGATCCAAATTACAAGTGAAGGATACAATTTTGATTTCACTCCCAGGTGTGCCTGCGGAAATGAAAGCTATGATGACTGATTCAGTTATACCAATGATACAAGAAAATGAATTAAATCCAAAATGTATCCGAACACTTCGTACAACCGGGATTCCAGAATCAGCCTTAATTGAGAAAATTGCACCGGTTCTGGAAAAAGACCACGCTTGTGACATTGGCTATTATCCATCTCTTTTCGGAGTTGATGTCAGAATTTCACATATTGATTCGCAACCCGTTGATTTGCTATCAAAAGATCTCTATAAAATTCTCGAATTTTCAATTTATGCAGAAGGAAAAGATTCCATTGAAGACGTGATTATTCAATTAGCCAAAAGTAAAAATAGTACTGTTTCTACAGCAGAGTCCTGCACTGGGGGATTGATCGGACATCGGCTTACAGAAGTTTCAGGCAGTTCTGATGTGTATAAAGGTGGATTCGTTGTTTATAGCAATGAATCTAAAATTGATTTGTTAGGTGTAGATAAAAGTATATTAAAAAAGTATGGCGCAGTTAGTGAAGAAACAGCCCAGTCTATGGCTAAAAATGTAACCAAAATATTTGCTTCTGATTATGGCATTTCCGTGACAGGAATTGCCGGGCCTGATGGTGGTACGGATGAGAAACCGGTTGGACTTGTTTATATTGGTTTCGCAAAAAAAGATGATGTAAAAGTCAAAAAATTTCATTTCGGAACACATCGTAAAAGAAATAAACTTCGTACCAGCCAAGCAGCACTAAATTGGCTTAGACTTTCACTTTTAAATGACTGAAAAATTATTACGAACCTTTCTTTCTGTCCCTCTTCCTAGGGAAGTTAGTTCAAAAAAAAATATGCTCTATTCTACTTTAGAAACTATGGACGGTGATATAAACTGGGTTAAAAATGCTCAACTTCATCTAACGTTAAAATTTTTGGGACACACGCCTGAATCATCCATCAATAATGTGATAGATAATGTTGAGAAGATTACGCCGAATATAAAACCTTTTGATCTGGAGATTGATAAAACAGGATGTTTTCCTGTTCCAACGCGGCCAAGGACACTTTGGCTTGGGGTAAAAGGAACTTTGGACCCTTTATTAACTATGGTGGAATCAATTGAAACAGTCCTGGAATCTTTAGGGTTTCCGAGATCAGACAGGGAATTTTCACCCCACATCACCTTGGCAAGAATCAAATATCCGCAAAAGCACACACCGAATGTGGATCCCTTTTTAAAATCGTCATATGATCCAATTGATTTCCCGGTGGATCGTGTGCAATATTTCAGTAGTGAATTGTTGCCAACAGGAGCAGTTTATACAATTTTAAAGACCTTTCCCCTTGGGGAATCTTTGTAAGGAGTAATTATGTCAGCCGACACAAAAAAATCAAAAGCATTAGAATTAGCTATCACCCAGATCGATCGCCAATTTGGTAAAGGATCCATTATGCGGTTGGGAGATAATTATATACCCACCATGGACAATGTCATTTCAACAGGGTGTTTATCTCTTGATGTAGCCTTGGGAGTGGGAGGTATTCCCAGAGGACGGGTTGTTGAGATCTATGGTCCAGAATCATCTGGAAAAACAACTCTGGCATTGCATATTGTTGCTGAAGCGCAAAAGGCAGGTGGATTTGCCGCATTCATTGATGCGGAGCACGCAGTCGATCCGGATTATTCCAAGAGATTAGGCGTCAATACGGAAGAATTATTGATATCCCAACCAGATACTGGAGAACAGGCACTTGAGATCTGTGAAACATTGGTGCGCAGCGGTGCTCTTGATGTGATTGTAATCGATTCGGTGGCAGCACTGGTACCCCGTGCAGAATTGGAAGGAGATATGGGTGATTCGCACATGGGACTCCAGGCAAGACTCATGTCACAGGCATTACGTAAATTGACGGGAACCGTCAGTCGATCTAATACTACGGTTATCTTTATTAACCAAATCCGTGAAAAAATTGGTGTCATGTTTGGCAATCCCGAAACCACCCCCGGCGGACGTGCACTCAAATTCTATTCTTCTGTCCGCTTGGAAATTCGGCGAATCACAACCATTAAAGATGGTGCTGAAATGGTAGGAAGTCGTGTCCGTGTAAAGGTTGTTAAAAATAAAGTGGCACCTCCATTTAAAAAATCTGAATTCGATATTATGTACGGTCAGGGAATCTCTTATGTTGGTGATATAATTGACTTGGCTGTAGAAGGAAATATTGTTGAAAAAACTGGCGCCTGGTATTCATATGATGATATGAAGATTGGCCAGGGAAGAGAAAACGCAAAATCGTTTCTGACGGAAAATTCTGACATCATGGATGCTGTGACTGAAAAAGTAAAATCATTCATGGGATTGAATAACGAGGCAGTGGAAACTGAGGCTTAAGATCCAATCCATTGAGCCGCAAAAGCGGCGAAAAAATCGATTCACTATTACCTTAGAATCGGGAGACGTCTTCGGGTTATCTGAAGACGTTTTTCTTTCTATGCCACTCAAGGTAGGCCAAAAGTTAGATTCGAAGGAACTTGAGATGATAAAATCGTTGGAATCGAGAACTCGGATAAAGGACCAAGCTGTAATCTTATTAAGTTATCGCCAGCG
>CAJWPW010000032.1 GCA_913045415.1 uncultured Fidelibacterota bacterium
TATTGGAACCAATTACATTCCCAATGGATATATCAGTTTGTTGTGATATTGCAGCGCTAATAGTTACAGCAAATTCCGGTGCAGATGTCCCGAAGGCTACAACTGTAAGTCCGATAATCAAATCAGATACTTTTAGAGTATGTGCAATCTCGGAAGCTGAGTCAACTAGCCAGTCCGCACCTTTCCAAAGCATGATAATAGAAAAGATAACTAGAATACAATCAAGAATAATATAAGTGTCCATGTCGCCAAATAATGTTATTTTACAGGTGCGGAAGATACAATAAATCCCCCCGAAAAATAATTGAAAAACCCATATTTACTAAAAGGTTTAATTTCTTATGATTAGACGAAGAAAAATCATTCAATGCACTTGTATTCTTCCTATTTTCAGCATCTTAAAACACACTTGATTTTTCCATGATTGAATTCCAAAATGTAACTTATGCCCACCAAAAGGGACCTGGCGTTAATAATTTAAGCCTAACCATCGAGGATGGAGAATTTTCTTTTTTGATTGGTCCAACGGGTTCTGGTAAAACTACCCTCATGCGATTGATGTATTTTGATTTGCTACCGGATGCTGGACGTGTTAAGGTAAATGGTTTTTCATCTAAGAGTATGACAAATCGAAAAATTCCAAAAGCTCGTAAAATGATTGGGATGGTTTTTCAAGATTATAAACTTTTGGATGACCGAAATCTATTTGAGAATGTTGCACTTCCCTTACATGTTCTTGGATATTCAGCACGGGAAATTCCTGAAAGGGTGGAAGAAGCACTTGAACTTGTAGGTTTAGAAGGAAAAGATCATCATTTCCCAAATGAATTATCCGGGGGGGAACAGCAACGTGCTTGCCTTGCGAGAGCGATTATAAAAGAGCCTGATATTGTGCTTGCAGATGAACCCACAGGAAATTTAGATCCTGTCGCTTCTTTTGAATTGGTGAGGCTTCTTGAAACAATCCATGAAACTGGGACTACTATCTTAATGGCATCTCATAATTATAATTTGATTAAGGGCCGAGGACGACCAATCTATGAACTCAAAGATGGTATTTTACGGGGACGGTAATGGATAAGTTTTATTACCTTATTACTGAGGGGATGAAGAATGTTTGGCGACATAAAATGACGGCATTCACAGCTATTCTCTCTTTGTTCATTTCATTGTTCGTTGTGGGCCTTTTAGCTACTGCTGGAGATAATACTCATAAAGTATTACAATATCTAAGGTCGAAATACAAGATTGAGGTGTTTTTTAAGCAAGATGTTTCCAATGAAGAAGCCGTTGGGCTGATTCACCAAATAAAAAAAATCAAAGGTGTTCGTACCGCAACGATTATTGAAAAAGAAGATGCAGTCCGAATTTTTAAAGATCAGTTTGGTGAAGATATAACGGACATATTAGGGTATAATCCATTGCCAGTGAGCGCCGTGGTAAATTTATCCAGGACTAGCAGAGATTTAATCAGGGTGGAACCTATAATTAAAAAGATAAGATCAATAGGTAGAGTTGAAGAAGTTCGATATCAGGGAAACTTAATTAAGAAAATTGAAAGAAATTACAGCCGCGTTATAGATAGGTTTCCTTATTTGGCTGGGATAGTTATTATTTTGGCTGTTTTGATCATTTATAATACAGTGAAATTATCCGTTTATTCTCGTAAGGAATTGATCCGATCTCTTCAAATGATTGGCGCCAGCAGGATGTTCATTAAATTACCTTTTATCATAGAGGGAGTTTTTATTGGTCTCATTTCATCTCTATTAGTGTATCCAGCTCTCTTAGGATCAGTTAAAGCTATTAATTATATTTTTACCAATTTTACATCTTGGAGCATTCGTCTTTCATTTAACCCAGTCGTGTGGATCTGGCTTTTCTCTTTAGTTGTTGTCATCACGTTGATTGGCAGTTATCGTGCTGCATCTAACTTTTTAAAATAGCATAACTTTTCTGTCATTGTCCAAGGGGAATATAAGCTCTTAAGTTCCGGGCTGAATTTTTTCAATAAAACTATTATTTAGGGTGAATTGTGCCTAAAACATTAAAAAAAGAATCAAAAAGAAAATCAAGCTCGAAAACAGCTAAAGCCAAAGTTTCTAAACAACTTTCAAAAGATAAGGAAATTGTCAAATCATTGGAGATGCAGTTGGAGGAGACACAGGATAAACATCTTCGACTTAAAGCTGAATTTGACAATTTTCGACGACGAAAAGCAGATGAATTATCTGCATTATTAAAGTATGATGGTGAAAATGTAATCAAAGGATTTATTCCTATCATGAATGATCTTGACCGAATGCTCGACTCATCGAATGCAACTAATGAATCCTTGAAAGATGGAATGAAATTAGTGGAGGCAAAGATCCAAAAATTTCTGGAATCGTTAGATGTAAAATCGTTTGGTGAAATTGGAGACGAAATGGATGCTGAGATACATGATGCAATGATGACACAGACAGATGAATCCATGGATGACCATGTGATTTTGAGCGTTTTTGAAAAGGGATATACTTATCGTGATAAAGTGATTCGCCATGCAAAAGTGATTGTGAATAAGAAATGAGAGATCTTTATGATATCATTGGTGTTTCCAAAAATGCAACTCAAGATGAGATTAAAAAGTCTTACCGAAAACTTGCTCTGAAATATCACCCAGATCGCAATCCTGATAATAAGGACGCAGAAAAGAATTTTAAAGAAGCAGCAGAAGCATATTCTATATTAAGTGATGCCCCAAAACGGTCTCGTTATGATCAATTTGGGCATGCTGGTGTAGGGATGGGTGATGCAGGCGGCGGTCCTGGCGGGTTTAGTGGTGGCGGTGTTCATATGAGCATGGATGATATATTTTCGCAATTCGGTGATATTTTTGGTGGAAGCCCCTTTGAGAGTATCTTTGGAGGTAGTGGTAGAGGTCGATCTCGAGGGCGTGGGACTGATATCCAGATTAAATTGAAATTAACTTTTGAAGAGATTGCAAAGGGTATTGAGAAAAAAATTAAGATTAAAAGATCTGTTGTTGCACCAGGTGCTGAATTTATCACATGCCCAACATGTAAAGGTCAGGGGCAAGTTTCTACGGTACAGAATACGATTCTTGGACATATGCGATCTACATCTGTGTGTCCTCATTGCGAGGGCTCTGGTAAAAGGATTGGAAACCGTCCTATTGGATCAGGTCCGGATGGAATGATCAAAAAAGAAGAAACCATTAAAGTGAATGTTCCTGCTGGTGTGGAGGAAGGGAATTATATGACTTTGAATGGACAAGGGAATGAGAATATTTCAAAAACTCCCGGTGATCTAATCATTGTATTTGTGGAAGAAGATCATGAATATTTTGTCCGAGACGGTGAAAATGTATTACTTGAAGTCACAATTTCGTATCCCACTGCTGTATTGGGAGGAAAGATAGAAATCCCTACTGTAGATGGTAAAGCAGGGCTCAAGATTCCAGCGGGGATCCAATCAGGCCAAGTTTTGAGATTGAAAGGCAAAGGATTTCCACGATTAAGGAGTAGATCTAATGGAGACCAACTGGTAAAGATACAGATTGAAACGCCCACAAAATTGTCCAGAAGTACGAAAAAATTGATTGAATCGCTTGGAAATGATCTTGAACCAATTGTAAATCCTCTATCGAAAATAGATATTTAATGACATTGTTCACTGAACGGGAAAAGCATGTCATTCTTTTTTTGGTTTGTACGCTTATTCTCGGATATGGGGTAAAATTATACCAAGGAAGCCATCTGTATGATGATTTTAAACCAGTTACTTTAATAGAAAAAGAAACATTCGAAAAGAAAGCAACATTAGCTTATGATATTAGTAAAAGAGAAGGATTAAATTCATCTGAGTCATCTACAGAAAAGGATTATAAACCGCAGACAGAAATTATTAATATTAACACTGCAGAAAAGCAGAATTTGGTGAAACTTCCAAAAATTGGAATTGTCACAGCTGAACGAATTATTCGATTTCGCGATGATTACGGGCCATTTAAAAGTTTTGATGATCTGTTAAAAGTCAAGGGGATTGGCCCTAAGACACTTGAAAAGTTGAAACCACAAATCACCTTATAATAAATTAAGTATGAAATTATCGCAACAAAACAAAACTGATTTTCTTGAAATAGCAATAATACTTGCGATGTTTTTCCTAATAATTGTAATCTATGTACCAGTTGCAATTTGGGAAGAAGAAGCACATTTCCAGAAAGAAAGTCGTTATAGAATGCAAAATCTTTACGATGTTGAAGAATTTTATTCAAGATTAACTGGGAGCTACAATCCGAATTTTCTGGAAGCCATGACCTTGATAAATGCAGCCAGGGATTCTGTTGTGGCGGATTCATTGTTCATAGATGAACAGGAGATTACTATTGGCGGGAAGGTATTTATTGTAGATATTGGCGAATCTTTTGAGTTTGAATTTGACACAACATTTGGATTTAAAAGTTTTCGAAAGGACACGGTCAATGATACTACGGTTCAAATTGCATTGTATGCAGAAGATTTGGGTAGAATTGATACATCCTATATCCGAAAAAAAGATTTATCGGGATATGAAAGCGATGAAAACTTTATTGAAATTGTAAAAGTAGAGCCTATGAAGCGTGTTGAAGCAATAGAGTATTATAAAACATATTTACCCGATTCTTCAAATTATTATTGCCCACTTACTAATATTCCCTATCAAATGGAAATTGGAGAAGATGGTTCTAGTTTGAAAGTTTCATGTCCGATAAAAGAAACTATCAAAGAGTCCCGTTATTTATTATTCTCGTTCAAGGCAAATAGTCACGGTATAATTAAAGACGGACAACAAAGCTGGGATTAAGCTTACTGGACACATATGGTTGGCTTAGTTATTTCAGATACATTTCTCCTTTGTGCCGCTTGGGTTCGCGATGGAGATTCATTTGTATTGCAGAATCTGGCTCGAGTTCCATTTTCAGAAAGCATTTCATCTATTATTTATGATGAAGCGGAATTAAACTCCGTATTAGCATCAGCACTCCGTAAATCAAAAGAGACATATCCCTTTGATGGCCAAAACGTTGTTGTTGGTCTCCCCGACAAAATAATTACACATTCCATTGTAGAATCAGATCTGGATCTTTCAAGGGAAGACTGTATAGATTATATCTACTGGATTGAATCACAAAAAGCCAGACCAAATTCGCAGGCTGTTTCCATTTTTGGGCAAGTCTATCTACCGGATGAATCCAATATACATGTTTGTAGTGTCTCAAATGCCCTTATAAGAACAATTAAACTTTCTATTACTGAATTAGGTGGAACACCAAATTGGATGGGGCCTGTAAGTTCACTTTATCTTGATGGATCGGGCATGTCGGAAGCTGCAATTATACAGCGAATAGGCAATCAGTATGATTTTATGAAAGTTCAGAATAACCGCTTTGACATGGGTAAGGTTGCATTTACTGGCGGGGTAGCAAAAGTAATTTCTACCACAGATGAAAAAAACGAAATTACTTTGGCTGCATTGGGGCTGGAGGAATCTGAATTAGATGATATTCCTGTTTTTTGTCCACAAAAATTGGGTCGCCAATCAACCGCTGCATGGGAATCATCAGATCTCAGAATTCCATCACCGTTTAAGGGTGTGGATATTAATGATCAGTATGTAGGAGGTATTCCAGAATTTGAAGCAAACCAATTAACACAGTTGATTACCAGTCACTCTGTTGGCCATTCTTTTAACTTTTTCGATGAGCCGGGTATAGTGGATTTCTTTTTTACAACTGTTATTCCAGCGCAGGTGGAAGAAGATGCTATTGTTGAAACAGAAGTAAAAGATGAAAAAGTAGAAGTTATAGAAAAGGTATTTCACCAAATAGTCACAGGGCCTGCTCTTGGACTCGTGTTAATTGTTGGATTATTTATCGGGTTCAATTATTTGAAGTTACAACGAGAACTGAATAATCAATATTTTGGAGTGGATAAAGGTTTTTCCATTGAACGTTCGGGAGAATCAGAAAATGAAATTTCTAAGCTAAAGGGAATCCAGCCACCATCAAATAATCTGCTGACACAATCCAAATCTATTACTTCAGCTTTATTATCACTCCTAACTCAAACAGATCTGGATCGTTATAATGCACTCACTATTACTAAATCTTTTGTGAGTTTAGAATATTTAAGCGGAATCAATCCCAATATAGAAAATATTTTAGATGTAAGTCCAACATCTTTCTCAGTGGAAGCGACGGGACAAGACAGTACAATCTTTTTATGGTATTATAGTTTCGACCTTCCCGAAAATTCGAGAGATGTGGCAACAGGTGGTTTATCTAAAATGGATTTGATGATTCAACTGGATACATTACTTACTGATTATTCTTTAAAGTATTTTGAACAGATATTTACAGAAAACCAGATATATGGGCCCATGCTCATTTGGGTGAGAAATAAAGCGGATATTCTTCAAGCTAGTGCTATTATTTCCAATCTCGGCGATGATATACTTCTCAGGAAGTTCGTTCTATTCAACGAAGCTGATCATCCCGAACCAAGAGCTGGATTTTATGTTTCCATCCTAGAAGATTAAATGAAAATCCTTGCAGGACGATTCAAAGGCATTCCCATTAAAATGTCTAAAAAAATGCCATATCGTCCAACAAAATCAAGGGTGAGAAAAAGTATTTTTGATAAACTAGTTCCCTTTCATTATTCATCTGTTTTGGATCTTTTTTCCGGTTCTGGCATTATGGGATTAGAAGCTTCAAGTCGAGGTGCTTCCTGTGTCACTTTTGTAGAAAAACATGGAAAAAGTTTAGCATTAATGAAAGAAAATTCACTGAAATTTCATGGAGTAGATTATTTTTTTATTAAGATGGATGTATTTAGTTTTTTAAAAGAAGGCAGATCTTTTGACCTTATCTTTGCCGATCCTCCTTACGGTCGATTTGATCTTAAAACTCTTGTAGAAACAATTTATGAACGTTTAAATAAAAATGGTAAACTCATTCTAGAATGTGAAAAGAGTCAGGCTTCATTTTTCGATGCAGATGTGACTGATTATGGTAATTCACGAATTTTAACTTGGACAAACTTATGAGAAAAATTATTTATCCAGGAACATTTGATCCCATTCACAATGGGCATATCGATATTGCAACTCGGGCAGCAAAATTATTTGATGTCCTTGAATTTGTTGTTGCTATAAATGTGGAAAAAGATCCATTATTCACTGTTGAAGAAAGATTGGCTTTAATAACCGAATCAACAAAACATATCAAAAATATTAAAGTAAACCAATTCACTGGACTTGTGGTTGATTATGCAAAATCTTCTGATTCAATTGCCATCATTCGAGGTCTTCGCCATGTGAGCGATTTTGAGTTTGAATTTCAGATGGCTATGATGAATTTCCATCTTAACCCAGACATTGCTTCCTTATTTATGATGCCTGATGAAAAATACATTCATTTGAATTCTACGGTTGTAAAGGATGTGGTGAAAAATGGTGGAGATATTTCCGCTTTTGTCCCATCTGGTGTAAATGATGCATTATTGTCTAAATACTCCGTCTGAATATTTTTAACTTCGATACTAGAATTTTACTATAATAATTCATTTTTAATGCCTACCTACGACTATATTTGTTCAGAATGCGGAGAGAGGTTCGAACATTTTCAAACAATGTCATCTTCTGTCCTAACACAAAAACCAAATTGTGAACAGGAAAAGTGCGCTGTAAAACGAATTGTAAGTGGCGGCACGGGCCTGATTTTTAAGGGGTCCGGGTTTTATCTAACAGATTATAAAAATAAGGATAAAACCGAACAACCTAAGGACAAAAAAGAAAAAAAAGAAAAACCAAAAACCGATACCAAAAAGAAAGCGGGGGAAACTGCAGTATGAATGGCGCACGAAAGATGAAAATGGAAAATGGACGATTGATAGTTCCGGAATGCGCACTCATTCCTTTTATTGAAGGAGATGGTATTGGTCCTGATATATGGCATGCAGCTGTACATGTATTTGATAACGCAGTTGAAAGAGCCTATAGCAATTCAAGACGGATTGAATGGGTTGAAGTCTTAGCTGGGGAGAAAGCTTTCAATAAAACCGGAGAATGGCTTCCACAAGCCACGCTTGATTCAATTCAGGATCATCTTGTTGCAATTAAAGGGCCCCTAACGACACCGATCGGGGGTGGAATCCGCTCCTTGAATGTTGCGCTTCGTCAGAAACTGGATCTTTTTGCATGTGTTCGTCCTGTACGATGGTTTGAAGGTGTGCCATCACCGGTAAAGGAACCGGAGTTGGTGGACATGACCATTTTCAGAGAAAATACCGAGGATATTTATGCAGGCATTGAATGGATGGAAGGGACAGAAGACTTAGAAAAAGTAAAATCATTTTTGATTAATGAGATGGGTGTGACTAACATCCGTTTCCCTGATACGTGTAGTTTGGGAGTAAAACCTGTTTCCATAGAAGGGACAGAAAGATTGGTCCGCTCAGCCATTGATTATGCATTATCTCATGAACGAAATTCTCTAACACTTGTCCATAAGGGGAACATCATGAAGTTCACTGAAGGTGCATTTCGGGATTGGGGATATGAAGTTGCAAAAAGGGAGTATGGGGCGACAGATCTAGACGGTGGCCCGTGGCAGGTCATCAAAAAAGACGGAAAAGAACTCATAGTAAAAGATGTGATCGCAGATGCATTCTTGCAGCAAATTTTATTACGCCCTTCAGAATATGACGTGATTGCCACTCTTAATTTGAATGGAGATTACATTTCAGATGCATTGGCAGCAATTGTAGGCGGAAT
>CAJWPW010000033.1 GCA_913045415.1 uncultured Fidelibacterota bacterium
GTGCAGAATCAACAAGTTCCTTTGCTTCTTTCAATCCTAAATCGGTAAGGCTGCGAACAACTTTAATAACATTGATCTTTGCTTGACCACATGATTTAAGAATAACATCAAATTCGGTTTTTACTTCAGCACCTGCATCACCTGCAGCCGGCGCGGCTGCTATGGCAACAGGAGCTGCTGCGGTTACACCAAATTTGTCTTCGATTTCACTAATGAGTTCTGAGATTTCAATCATATTTGATTCTTCAAGATATGATAGAACATCTGCTCGAGTAACTGCCATTTGAACTACTCCTTATTGGTTTTTCAAAATTAAGATTTTTGTTCTTTTAAATTATTCAATACACCCACTGCATTTTGTATTGGCGCTATCAAGGTTGAGACCAATTTCTGCAATGGACTGTTTAGCATGGCAACCAATTGGGAAAGTAACTCTTCCTTACTTGGCATGTCTGCTAATTTTTTGAATTCTTCTCCGGGTAGGAATTCACCATCGAACAAGATACCTTTTACCGTAGGTAAATCGTTATCTTTTGTGAATTCCTTAATCACTTTAGCTGGTGCAACTGGTTCATCATAAGCAATTGCAATAGCTGTTGATCCTATTAAGACTTCGTCAAGTCCACTAATCATATTTTGCTCTGCAGCTAATTTGATTAGGGTATTTTTTGCAACCTTATATTCAACATCGGCTTTAAAAAATTCACTGCGAAGTTTGGTGATATCACCAACATTAAGTCCGTGATATTCAGTAAAATAAATTGCCTTTGCCTTTGAAAAGGTTTCTTTCAATTCTTTCACTTGTTCGATATTTTTATTATTTGGCATAAGTTTACCTTATAGATGCATGGTCGATTTGGATGCCTGGACCCATTGTAGATGATACGGACATTTTTTCCAAATACTGTCCTTTCACAGATGCCGGGCGAGCTTTCATAACCATATCATAAACGGTTTGAATATTTTCGACTAATTTTTCTGCACCAAATGAAACTTTCCCACATGAAACATGGATAATACCAGTTTTTTCAACTCGGAGCTCAACTTGTCCAGATTTTAAATCTTTTACTGCTTTTGCCACATCCATCGTCACAGTACCACTTTTCGGATTAGGCATGAGACCTTTTGGTCCCAGAATCCGCCCCAGTTTACCCAATTCACCCATCATGTCTGGTGTAGCTATAATTTTATCAACATCAGTCCAGCCATTTTTGATCTTCGTCAAATAATCTTTATTTCCAACAAAATCTGCTCCTGCTTCCTGACCTTCTTTTTCTTTGGCACCTTGCGCCAAAACCAAAACAGTGACGGATTTACCTGTTCCATGAGGCAATGGTGTTGTGACACGAATATTTTCTTCTGCATGCCGCGGATCCACATCAAGATTTATTGCCAAATCAACAGTCTCATCAAACTTTGTGAATTTGAATTCCAGGACCATATCTAACGCTTCTGCTAAAGGGTATGATTTCATCTTATCATACCGCTCAGTTATAGTTTTTATATTTTTAGACAGACTCATTTATTTATCCCTACCCTTTGACTTCAATGCCCATGGAAACACAAGTTCCTTTGATCATCAACATGGCTTGTTCAATTGTATTGGCATTCAGATCTGGCATTTTCACTTCCGCGATCGAACGAATATCTGCTTCAGTCACAGTCCCAACCTTTTCCCTATTGGGTTCGCCGGATCCCTTTTCAATCTTTGCAGCTTTCAAGATTAATCTTGCTGCTGGTGGCGTCTTGGTGATGAAAGTATAACTTCGATCTGCATAAACGGTGATCTCAACCGGGATCACATCGCCCATTTTATCCTGAGTTGATGCATTAAATGATTTACAGAAATCCATGATATTTACGCCATGCTGACCTAATGCAGGGCCAACCGGCGGTGCAGGATTTGCCCGACCTGCCGGAATTTGCAGCTTAATAAATCCAATGACTTTTTTTGCCATAATATTAAAAACCTATTTTAATTATCCATTTTAACTTGAAGGTAATCTAACTCGACGGGAGTCTGGCGACCAAAAATGCTCACCAAAACCTTTAATTTTTGTTTATCATGATTTACTTCCTGAACTGTTCCAGAAAAATCCATGAATGGACCATCAGTTACTTTTACTGAATCACCCACTTTAAAAGGCGATGCCTCTGTTACACGAAGCGGGCCGTCTCCACCATCAAAATCACCAAGAAATCTTTGCGCTTCATCTGGCCTTAGTGGTTGAGGATTCCCTTTTGAACCTACGAAAGAGATAACCCCGTTCACATTTTCAAGAAGGTAGCGTGTTTCCTTATTCATTTCTAGTCGTACGAGTAAATAGCCAGGAAAGAATACACGTTCCTTGATTTTTTTCTTCCCATCACGCATTTCTACAATATTTTCGGAAGGCACCAAAACATCACTGATCTGCTCATCCATTTCAGATATATTCACATCGAAAAGAATCGCTTCTTTTATTTTTTTTTCCTTACCGGAAATAACGCGTAATGTGTACCAATTCATTTCTACAGAATGAAATTTAAAATTTTTGATAGAAGCAGATCGACAAAGAATAAGAACAAGATTAAAATTAGGGATAAGGATAGAACAACATAAGTAGATCCTTTCAGTTCGTCCCAGTTTGGCCAAGAGACCTTCCCCATTTCAAACTGAACATCAGCGGTAAATTGCTGAAGTTTTTTAATCATTTTTTTCCCTTACTTTTTACTCTTTAATAAAAAGAGATTTAATTATTACGGATGCTCAATTGACAGCCAACCATTTTTGCAGGAGAGACAGGACTTGAACCTGCAACCTACGGCTTTGGAGGCCGTTGCTCTACCAATTGAGCTACTCTCCTATTGAATAGCAGAAGCAAAATAATATTCCAATCCTAACAAATTATTTCGTTTCTTTGAAAACAACGTGTTTTCTAACAACAGGATCAAATTTTTTGTACTCTACACGACCAGGATGGAGCTTTTTACTCTTAGTGACCGTGTAACGGTAGCCGGTTCCGGCTGTACTTTCAATCTGGATTATTGTACGTTTGCTGTTACCAGCCATAATGATTTATCCTATTCGACGATTTCAGTTACTACACCAGCGCCAACAGTATGCCCGCCTTCACGGATAGCAAAGCGAAGCTCTTTATCCATGGCGATTGGTGTAATCAATTCAACTTCAAATTCCACATTATCACCAGGCATAACCATCTCGGTGCCACCCGGTAATGTCACTACACCAGTTACATCCGTTGTACGGAAGTAAAATTGAGGACGATAACCATTAAAAAACGGGGTATGACGTCCACCCTCTTCCTTCTTCAATACATACACACTGGCTTTAAACTTTGTATGGGGTGTAATACTGCCGGGCTTAGCCAATACCATCCCACGGTTCAGATCTTCCTTATCTACGCCACGAAGTAGTAAACCTGCATTGTCACCAGCCTGACCTTGATCCAGAAGTTTTCTGAACATTTCAACGCCGGTTACTGTGCTCTTGGTATCTTTACCCATGCCCAGTATGGAAACTTCATCCCCCACTTTAATGATACCGCGCTCAATACGACCTGTCCCAACGGTTCCACGACCTGTAATGGAAAAAACATCTTCAATAGGCATTAAAAAAGGTTTGTCAACATCACGTTTAGGTTCAGGAATAAAACTGTCACAAGCTTCCAAAAGATCGACAATACATTGGTTCGCCGCTTCATCGCCAGGAGAATTCAAGGCATTCAAGGCAGATCCTTTGATGATCGGTGTATCGTCACCGGGAAACTCATATTCATTCAAAAGATCACGTAGTTCCATTTCTACCAGCTCTATCAGTTCTTCATCATCTACCTGATCTGTTTTATTCATAAAGACAACCATGGAAGGAACATTCACCTGTTTAGCCAAAAGTACGTGTTCACGGGTTTGAGGCATGGGACCATCTGCAGCGGATACAACCAAAATAGCACCATCCATCTGGGCTGCACCGGTAATCATATTTTTAATATAGTCTGCGTGACCAGGACAGTCCACGTGCGCATAATGACGATTATCTGTCTCATACTCAACGTGAGCAGTCTGAATTGTAATCCCACGTTCACGTTCTTCAGGGGCATTATCGATGCTATCGAAGGCCATTGATTCTGCAAGACCACGAGCGCTCTGCACCATTGTGATTGCAGCCGTAAGGGTAGTCTTTCCATGATCTACGTGACCAATCGTTCCGATGTTCACGTGCGGTTTTGTTCTTTCAAATTTTTGTTTAGCCATGACTTATAAACTCCTTAGTTCATATTTTTTCTACATTTACTATTCGGCGAGCCTACGACCGGATTTGAACCGGTGACCTCTTCCTTACCAAGGAAGTGCTCTACCGACTGAGCTACGCAGGCATATCGAGCGAGTGATCGGGATCGAACCGACATCACCAGCTTGGAAGGCTGGGGTTCTACCGTTGAACTACACTCGCGACGGTGGGGAGAGAAGGATTCGAACCTTCGAAGGCATACGCCGGCAGATTTACAGTCTGCTCCCTTTGGCCGCTCGGGCATCTCCCCGAAAACTTCTTTTCAATCAACAGCTCAGTAGAGCCACCGGCAGGAGTCGAACCCGCGACATCCTCATTACAAGTGAGGCGCTCTACCAACTGAGCTACGGTGGCATAATGCACCATTACGAATAAATTATGACTTTCGTAATAATGAATTAAACTAATCCCCACTTAACGAAGATGCAAAACTCACATGCACAGCCTCGCAATTTAATACTTATCTTAAAAACGATTCAATATATATTTTAAACAAAAATGAAAAAAACCAATTCTTGGCACAAAATTTGCTATTTATGCTTTTTTGATATATTGACCGTCGGGAGTATCCTCGACCATCCACCCTTTTTCTTTTAAATGTTCCCTAATTAAATCGGACTCAACCCAATTCTCTTCGTCCCTTGCTTTTTGTCGTTTATTTAACAATAGATTTATCTTGTCTGGAATTTCAAAATCCTGATTCCGAATAAATCCAAACACTGAATCAAAAGCAATTAAAAATTCCCACGCTTGTCCCAACTCTGAATTTGTAATAACATTTTTATCAATTTTCCCATTCACGGTTTTCATCCAATCAAAGAAAACAGCTAGTGCTTGAGGTGAATCCAAATCATCATTCATCCGATCTCGGAATTTGGAATAAGCTTCTGGCATTGATCCAGTTGAACTCTCATTTGCATTCAATTTTTGTAAGCGGTTATAAAAGTCAGATAAACGCTGAACAACTTTATCTCCTTCGTGTTTTTTATCAATTGAAAATGTAATTTTTGATCGATAGTGACCTGCTAATAATTGATATCGGATGCTTTCAGCAGTAAAGCCTAATTCTTTCAAGGCAGAAATTCGATAAAAATTACCAAGAGATTTACTCATTTTACCACCATCCACCATAAGAAATTCAGAATGAAGCCAAAAATTCACGAATGGCTGATCTGTGGCACATTGGCTTTGCGCAATTTCATTTTCATGATGAGGAAACATATTATCAACGCCACCACAATGAATATCAAAATGATCTCCTAGAGACTCACTACTCATCGCCGAACATTCAATATGCCACCCCGGTCTTCCTCTTCCCCAGGGAGCATCCCAAACAACTTCTCCGTCTTCTTCTTTCCATCCTTTCCATAAAGCAAAATCTTGCGGTGCATCCTTATCATACTCATCTTCCATTACACGATCACCTGTTCGCTGTGCTGAAATATTTATTTGAGTGAGTTTTCCATAATTCGGAAAAGAGCTAATGTTGAAATACACGGATCCATCATCTTCACTGTAAGCAAACCCTTTTTCCAAAAGACGTTCTATCATACTAATCATTTTTGGAATGGATTCAGTGGCGGTTGGGTAGATATCTGCAGGTATCATTTTCAGCCACGTCAGATCTTCCATGAAATACTGGGTGTATTTATCTGTGATACGAGAAAGACTGACTTTCATTTGTTTTGCTTTTTTGATGGTTTTATCATCTACATCTGTAATATTCATTACATGTTTTACATCGTAGCGCAAATGAAGCAACCAGCGTTTTAGCAAATCTTCAAACATGAAGGTCCTGAAATTTCCAATATGAGCATAATCGTAAACAGTTGGACCACATGTATATAAGCCCACTTTCCCTTTTTCAATTGGTTGGAAAATTTCTTTTTCTCTTTTTAATGAATTAAAAAACTGTAGAGGCATTTATAAACTTAACTCAATAATTGTTTTTATTAATTCTTCAAATGACATTCCGGTAGCATTGACAGATTTTGGAACCAAACTTGTGGAAGTCATTCCAGGTAATGTATTCATTTCTAGAAAATAATATTTTCCGTTTTCAACCAATAAATAGTCAGCTCGTGCATATACATCACACCCTAACGCTTTAAAAATAATTTCCGTGTTATTTTGAATGGATTTTGTTAATTCTTCCGGGATATCTGCCGGACATATATACTGACTCATCCCTGGTGTGTATTTGCATTCATAATCATAAAATTCATGAGATGGCTTGATCTCCACAATGGGATATGCTTTTTCACCCAAAACCGTTACCGTTAATTCCCTTCCATGAATATATTCCTCAACCATTACAAGATCACTATGATCAAATGCTTCAGTAATTCCAGCATCTATTTCTGATTCATCATGGACGATTGTCAACCCAACCGTGCTCCCTTGATCATTTGGTTTTATAACGAATGGTACAGGCAATGTTGGCCTATCATTAACGGAATTCAGCATTTCCCATACCGGTGTTCTAATATCATTGTTTTTTACAATATTTTTACTTTTTACCTTATCCATACAAAGAGCAGATGATTCTGGGCCCGATCCTGTATTTTTAATATTGTTCTTATTCAACCAGGTTTGGATCTTCCCATTTTCCCCAATCCCGCCGTGGAGAGCATTAAAAATAACGTCCTGTTTTTTAAGATCCGGGAGCAATTTCCTATAATCAAAATGAAATGGGAATTCAGTCGTCTCAAACCCGTTTTTCCTACAGGCATCAGCCACTGCTTTTCCTGATGATAAAGAAACATTCTTTTCTTCGCTGGGGCCACCCATTAACACTCCAACCTTTAATGACATAATTTTTGAGCGCCTTCTTTCAGATCATTTGCAATAAAGGTTGGCATTTCATATTCCGGTAAAAATTCGATGGTTTCCTTGCCTCGACCTGTAAGAACAAGCATGGTATCCAATCCAAGCATCTCACCTGCTTCCATATCTGCAGCGGAATCGCCAATCATGATACAATCCATCAAATTAAGATCGTGATCTAATTCCGCCTCAAGAAACATCCCCGGTCCAGGTTTTCTTCGCTCGGTTGCCTGTTCCGGGTGATCCGAACAAACATAAATTCCCAATAATGGGATATTATTCTTTTCAAATTCCAAAGTGATAAAATCATGAATTTCTTGCAAGCTATCCTGTTGGATCAACCCACGGGAAATGCCAGATTGATTTGTAATAATACAAAACCTGTTACCAGCTTCAGCTAATTGTTTCAATGCAGGTAGGGTAAAATCAAAAAAAATAAAATCATTCAACGAACTGATATATCCCGGATCCGGATTTAATGTGCCGTCCCGATCTAGAAAAATGCAATCGTACTTTTTCATACAGTTATTGGCTCCTTCTTCACATCTTTAATACGAACACTTCCATACATAAAATAGATCATTCCAATAATAACCAATGGAAAATAGGACACTGCGTGACTCACGATGGCGTAGGTCAGTGCTTTTTCACTAGCGATTCCGAAAACAACCATTAGACTAAATTTTATTCCGGCATCATAAGTTCCGGCAGATCCTGGTAAAGCTGGAATTCCAATAACTACGCTACCTAATACCAATATAATTCCTGAACCGACAATCCCGAGATTTAAATCACAAGCACCCAAAATAATAAATGTCATTGCATAATAAAAACCCCACAATAAGATACTTGAAAGAACAATTCCCATAGCATGGTCCGTTTTTTTGATGAGAACTATTCCATCGAATATTTTATTAAGGGCTTGAAATAGTTTTTGACCAATTCCTTTTTGTAAGACAGCAACCTCTCCTATTTTTCCCATAAGGTTGAACTTCCATGATAAAAAAATACCCAAAATGATAGCAAAAGTGATTCCTGAAAAGATATAGACAGCCAACCGAATTCCATCCTGTTCAAATGGAAACCAAGGAATTAATAAAACAAAAATAATTACTACCATAAGCAGGTCAAGTATACGTTCCATGATCACGGTCCCAAAAGCTTGTGTGGCGGACATCTGCCGTCCTGAAGTCACGGAATAAGCACGCAACAATTCTCCTAATCTAAATGCAAGTATTCCATTTCCAAAATAGCCCACCATGGTGGCAGAAAATACATCATGAAGTGGAATCTTCTCCACAGGATCCATGATCAATTTCCAGCGGTATGCACGGATAATACAACTCGTTACAAGTAAAAAAATACCTAGGGTTAATCCAGGTATTTTCACATCTTTTATCTGGTGGATCAATCCATCAAAATCTTCTCCCATAAAAGC
>CAJWPW010000034.1 GCA_913045415.1 uncultured Fidelibacterota bacterium
CGCTGCCTGCCGTATCGATCGAGGTTAAGAATGGGCATCTGCGAGATTTTTTACATTGATGATATTCCACCCAAGGTTTCCATTAGCGAAATGGTGGAAATCGCCAAAGTGTACAGCACAGAAGAAAGTTCAGGATTCATCAATGGGATTCTGGATGCGGTTTATAAAGAATTTCAACAAAAAAATAAGAATTAATTAAAATGATACTAGCAAAATTTTTTGGTACAAAATCTGATCGGGAGATGAAAAAACTCCTTCCTACCTTGGACAAGATAAACCAATTATATGAGACATTTTCTTCCAAAACAGATGAGGATCTGGTCACTCGAACACAAGAATTGAAAGAGTTTGTGATCAATCAGCGTTTAGAGAAAGCTCAATCTCTCCATGCAGATATGGATCGACAGGAGCGAGAAGCAGAGATCTTAAAAGCGGAGCAAGGTGCCCTCGATTTTATCATGGTAGAAGCTTTTGCCATCGTTAAAGAAACGTGCCGTAGAATTTGCGGCTCTTCTTGGCGTATATCCGGTCAAGAAACACTCTGGGAAATGGTTCCATATGATGTTCAGCTAATGGGCGCCATCACGCTTCATTCAGGCAAAGTCTCTGAAATGAAAACCGGTGAAGGAAAAACACTTGTTTCAACTATGCCCATTTATTTGAATGCTCTCACAGGACGGGGAGTTCATGTAATCACCGTAAATGATTATTTAGCCCAACGAGATGCAGAATGGATGGGAGAAGTATATAAACGTCTAGGTCTTACGGTCGGATTTATTTTGAATTCCATGGACAATGTACAACGCCGGGAAATGTATGACCGGGATATTACCTATGGGACCAATAACGAATTTGGTTTTGATTATCTTCGTGACAACATGGCACTTCAAAAAGAAGACAAAGTTCAGCGTGGTCATGCTTTTGCAGTTGTTGATGAGGTGGATAGTGTCCTTATTGATGAAGCCCGAACACCCTTGATCATTTCCGGTGCTGTGGATGCCCCTGTAGATGAAACGTTTACCACTCTAAAACCTGGTGTTCAACAATTGGTGAAAAAACAAACTGCTCTTGTCTCCGAGCTTGTCCAGGAAGCCAAAAAATTATTGAAAGATGATGATGAGGATGCTGCCGGATTAAAACTGCTCCAAGCCCAACGAGGCATGCCAAAACATCGGCAGGTCATGAAGATATTCCAGGAAACAGGCATGTTAAAGTTGGCTCAGGATATAGAATCCATCTATATCCGTGATAAGAAAATGGATGAGGTAGATGAAGACCTTTATTTTGCTATTGAAGAAAAAAGTCATGTCATGGATTTGACTGATAAGGGCCGAAATTTACTGGCACCAGATAATCCTGAAACATTTGTAATTCCGGACTTGGGTGAAATGCTTTTAGAGATTGACGAGATGGGTGACCTTTCTTCAATTGAAAAGGAACAGGAAAAAGAAAAAGCCCACCAACTCCATGCGCAAAGAAGCGGGACTATCCATAATTTTAATCAATTGCTTCGTGCTTTTACCATGTATGAAAAAGATGTGGAATATGTTCTACAGGATGGGAAGGTAATGATTGTGGATGAATTCACGGGCCGGGTTCTTCCGGGTCGTCGTTATTCCGATGGACTTCACCAGGCTCTGGAAGCAAAAGAAAATGTCCGAATTGAAAGAGAAACCCAAACATTGGCCACCATCACCATCCAAAATTATTTCAGGCTCTATGATAAATTGGCAGGCATGACAGGAACTGCAGAAACTGAAGCAGAAGAATTGGGATCCATCTATGGATTGGATGTGACTGTGGTACCAACTCATCGGGATATTATCCGGGATGATCGGGAAGACCTGGTTTATAAAACAAAACGGGAAAAATATAATGCGGCTATTGACGAGATCTCTGAATGCCATCATCGCGGTCAACCTGTTTTAGTTGGAACAATTTCTGTAGATATTTCTGAATTATTAGCGCGTATGCTAAAACGGAATAATATTCCTCATAATGTTTTGAACGCAAAACAACATCATGGTGAAGCCGAAATTGTGGCTCGTGCCGGTCAACGAGGCGCTGTTACGATTGCAACCAATATGGCTGGCCGGGGAACCGATATTAAACTGGGTGAAGGGATTAAGGAATTAGGTGGGCTCCATATTATTGGAACAGAACGCCATGAATCGCGTCGAATTGATTTACAGTTACGGGGACGAAGCGGTCGACAAGGGGACCCGGGCTCATCCCGTTTTTATTTATCACTTGAAGATGATTTGATGCGTCTATTTAGTTCAGATCGCGTGGCGACCATTATGGATAAAATGGGAATAGAAGAAGGTGAGGTCATTTCTGCAAAAATGGTCACACGAGCCATTTCTAATGCGCAAAAAAAAGTGGAGGTTCGAAATTTTGGTATTCGGAAACATCTTCTTGAATATGATGATGTGATGAATCAACAACGGCAGGTGGTTTATGATATTCGTAACCAGGCTTTATCCGGAGAAGATATGTACGGGACAACCGAGCAGATCTTGGATGATTTTATCATGGATGAGATCGAAGCACAATCTTTTGTAGGAACACCAGACATGTGGGATTGGGATCATTTGAAGCAATCTTTTGCTTCCCATATCATGGTAGATGCATCTTTAGAGCAGATCCAGGCGTCAACTGGGAATTTAGACCTAACTGCAAACGATATTGGAGATTGGGTCGGAGAAGATGCAAGATCCATTTATAAAGCAAGAGAATCCTTGCTACCGGAAGATGCGTTGCGTGGTTTCGAACGATTTGTGATTCTGCGAACTATCGACGATAAATGGAAAGACCACCTCTATGCCATGGATCAGTTGAGAGAGGGGATCAATCTTCGCGCTTATGGGCAGAAGAATCCACTTTTAGAATACAAATCAGAAGGATTTAAAATGTTTCAGGAAATGATGACAGACATGAATTCTGTTACGGTTCAACGATTATTCAGAACACAGCTTCAAGGGATGGAACAACCACAGGGTGTTCAGGAACGATCCGTCAGAAATGTCCAAACATCTCATCAAGATACAACTGGCATGGGATTTCAGGGGCAGCCAGATGGGCAAAAATCAAACCAGCCCCAACAGGTACGAACACCAGTCCAAGTCGGAGAAAAACATGGCCGGAATGAAAAGGTAACGGTTCGAGGTCCCGATGGAAAACAAATTGAAATCAAATATAAAAAACTCCAGAATTATTTAAATAGAGGATATACTCAGGTGTCATAATGTCGGAAAAATTACGGTTCGAAACTAAAGCGATTCATGTTGGAAATAAACCGGATGAAGAAACCGGAGCTGTGTCGCCTCCAATCCATTTTACATCAACATATCAACAAATTGGTGTGGGCAAAAACCGTGGTTTTGATTATTCACGCGCAGCCAATCCAACCAGACAGCGATATGAAGAAAATATTGCGTCGTTGGAAAGTGGGAATTATGGAATTGCATTTGCCAGTGGGATGGCCGCCACAACAGCTCTATTCCAAACCTTGACTCATGGAGATCATGTTATTATTGGTAGGAATACTTATGGTGGGACCTACCGAATGGCGGTTGAAGTTTTATCCAAACATGGTTTTTATTTTGAGTTTGTAGATACTAGGTTTTTGGATCAAGTTGAAAATGTAATCAAGCCCAATACAAAATGGATCTTTCTTGAAACACCAACTAACCCGTTATTGGAATTATGTGATATAAAAGCAATTGCACAGTTATGCAAATCACATGATGTTAAGTTGGCTGTTGATAACACTTTTATGAGCCCTTTTGGACAAAACCCTATAGCGTTCGGTGCAGATTTGGTCATGCACAGTGCTACAAAATCTATTGGCGGACATAGTGATTTGCTAGGTGGAGTATTAATAACAAATGAGAAAGAATTAGCAGACCGACTTTATTTTATCCAAAAATCTGGTGGAGCTGTGCCGAGTCCATTTGATTGTTGGATGTTGCTTCGTAGCACAAAGACCATGGGTCTTCGTGTTCAGAAACAATCGGATAATGCCATGACATTAGCAAATCGGTTAGAATCTCATCCTTCCATTGAATCAATCATGTATCCCGGTCTTGAATCTCACCCTCAGTTTGAATTGGCAAAGTGTCAGCAACTTAATTCAGACGGTGTACCCATCTTTGGTAGCATCATTTCTATGGAGTTGGGATCGGTGGAAGCACGTGACCATTTCTTATCAAAAATTCAATTATTTACCTTAGCAGAAAGTCTTGGTGGTGTAGAAAGTTTGGTCTGTGTTCCATTTGGCATGACCCACGGATCCGTGCCAGTGGAAATCAAAAATGAAATAGGGCTCACGGAGTGCCTCATTCGATTATCGGTTGGCATTGAACATATTGAAGATTTATATGACGATATTACCCAAGCATTGAAAAAATAAATTATGAGTGAATTATAGGTAGAAAATCGTTATTTTAATGAAAGACATTTGGCTCTATCTTCGAGAATATTCGAGGAGATTCGTCTAATTATTTTTTTACCTTTTTAATTTTCAAAATTGTCGGAGGACAATATGATCTTATTGCGAAGAACTTTTAATCCATTAATCCTTTTAATGGTACTGGTTGGATTTGCGTTTTCAAATGTTACGGTATCACTGAGTGATGTAGAGGTGGATGGATATACTGCGGACATTATCGTCCCGGTAAACCTGAGCAATCCCAACGATGGCGTCGGAGGGTTCCAGTTCGACGTAATTGCTTTGCCTGCATTAGTTCAACTTTCAGATGTAACGCCATCTGATGAAGAAAACTTCAGTGCAGATTATACTGTTTTTGAAGACGGATCCGGTCGCGTTGTTTTTTATTCAAATAATGCCACGGGTATTGGTGCAGGTGGTAACGGTGTCGTTTTAAATCTTCATTTTGATGGATCAGCCATTTTATCTGCGTCATTGGATTTGGATATGTTCTCATTGGCTGTAAGTGATGAGGATGGAAACGTATTAGAAAGCAGTGCAGAGGGCGGATCAATTATTATTGGAGATGTTGTTACAATTAGTGCAACATCTGATACGGGCGATGTGAATGAAGAAGTTTTTCTCGATATTAATTTAGATAATCCCGGGGTTGTCGGGGGCCTCCAGTTTGATCTTTATGATACACCCGACTATCTTGATGTATCTGGTTTTACTACCACAGATCGTTCAAGCGGATTTTCTGTGGATTATACCCAATTAGATAATGGGATGACTCGTGTTATCATGTATGACGGCAACAATGGGAATATTGCTCCAGGTGAAGGTGCAATTTTAAATATGACCATGACTGTTCATACGAATGCTTACAATTCAAATGTTGGTGTGAATTTTGATAATGCGATTGTCACGGATGAAATTGGCGGCACCTATTGGGTCGCTGGTGCAGATTCCGGAACAGTTACAGTTACCCCAGGTTATATTGAAGAGCCACACAATTTAGAAGCACAAGATGGAATGGATGCACAGGTCCTTCTATCATGGGATCCTCCTTATGGGCCAATCCCTGAAGATTTTGAAGAAGATTTTGAAGAAGGTGAAATTCCTGAAAGTTGGACGATGACCACCAACTCTGCCCAGGGCTGGTTCATTACGCAAGATGGTTCAAGTGCATTCTGGGCTGTCCCCTCCCACACCTGGTATATGTGTTCCAATGATGATATGGCTGATGATGATGGTTCCGTCGATTATTTGATTACACCGCCCATCAATGTTAGCGGGGCAGAAAGTATCATTTTAAATTTTGCATCTTATTATGATGGTGCATATAGTCAAACAGCACATATTGAAGTGAGTACGGATGGATCTAATTTCACTGAAGTTACTTCTTTGAATCCTACATCAGAATGGGTTATGGAATCTATAGATTTATCTGAATACGGTGGTGCACCGAATCTTTACATTGCATTCCATTCCAATGATAACGGGGCTTGGGCGTCCGGTTGGGCTGTGGATGATATCATGATTAATTTTAGTGCAAGGGCAGTTGAACAAACCGTTCATTTTAATTTGACTGAAACAGGCGCCTGGGTTGTTACTGCTGATAAGGAAGATGTGATTCAACGTTTTGGCGGTGGAATTCCTTATGAAGTAAGGGTGGATATTGATAATCCTATCACACCTGAGAATCGTCCCGTAGAAATCGATGCCTATAAAGTGTATCGATCTTATAATGAAGATAGCGATTTTGAAGAAATTGCGGAAGTAGATGGCAATACAACAATCTATCTAGACGAAGGTGTAGTTAACAGTACTACTTATTTTTATAATGTTACAGCTATTTACCCGGATGGTACTGAATCCGATCCTACCAACACAGTTTCTGCCACGCCGGTCGAATGGGTTGAATTGTGGATGGATGATGGTGCTTCGCTTACAGGGCAAATGGATACATTGGATTTTTACATCAATAATGAAACAGATCTTGGACTGTTTTACTTTGAAATTGTGGATTATCCTGATGTTATTAGCAGTATTAATGTTATTCCCACGGAAAGAACTTCGAATTGGTCCATTGAGATTTCAAATCAGGGGAATGGTACTATTGCTATTACTGGTATAAGTCTTGGAGGTCCCCTAACAGCCGGAGATGGAGCTGTGTGCAGCGCTATTTTGTACCCGGATGCAGATGAGGCAATGACAGTTTCACTTTCCTACTCCAACGGCACTGCTATTCAGGACGTAAACTTTGTTGATTTGAATTGGACCAGTGAAAGTGCAACCTATGAGGTTGGAATTGAAACACAATATATCACTTTAACCGGTGGTTATGGGGATGATGGTGGTAATTTTACATCTTCATTAATTTTAGAAAATACACAATCGGTTTATGGGCTTCAATTGGATATAGCACCTGATCCACCATTTATGATGGGGACCGAAGTGAACGTAAGTGACGCCCATGATTTTTCTGACTGGGAAGTATCAGGAATGGTGATTGGGAATTATTATCGAGTAACCTTGGTGAACAATGCTCATAATTCACCAATCAATCCAGGAATTTCTCATATAGCTGATATTACATTTGAAATTCCTGCCGGCACACCAGATGCATCCATAGTTGTTTTGGATTTACAGGATGCTGAGATTACAGATTTTAATGATTTGCCCATGCATGCCGAATCAATTCCGGGTGAAGTCTATATCGGAATTCCACCTGCAGCTTACACAATTCAAAACACGTCTGGTGTACTTACCCCCGGTGGGACTGGAACATTCGAGGTTCACTTGGATAATACTGAATTGGTGGGAACATTGCAATTTACAATAGTTGATATTCCCGAAAGTATGACAGTAACAAATGTAACTCCTGTGGGCCGATTCGATGATGGAATAGTAGATGGTAGTTCGGAAGAACAAGAAGATGGTTCTTATTATTTTCTTGGTTATGATTTTTCATCAGGGATTGAAGCAGGGTCTGGGCCCATTCTTGAAATTGAAGTTCAATTTGATGACAACTTGAATAATTCATCCATAATTATGTCAATGGTCAGTTATGCTACCGGAGATGCGGGTGCAAACCCACTGACAACCGTTTTCCATAGTTTTGCCCAGTTTACTGGGGATTTTGTTGCCTTGGATGAAGAAGTAAGCCTTCCTGGTGAATTTGCCCTACATCCAAACTTTCCGAATCCATTCAATCCAACAACAATGATCGCTTATGACCTGCCTGAAGCATCAGATGTACGGTTGAATATTTATGATCTCATGGGGAGAAATATCAATACGGTTGTTAATCAAAACCAGTCTGCCGGTCGCCATTTTGTGATATGGAATGCAAATGATTATCTTGGTAATCAAGTTAGTGCCGGTGTTTATCTTTATAGGCTGCAAGCAGGAAATAAGATATTCACCCGAAAAATGATCTTGATGAAATAATCTGACTCAGATAGAGTAATTAAAAAAGCCCTTTTCCTGTAGGTGAAGGGCTTTTTTATTGAGAAAAATTTGTAATTTATCACCCCAATTTTATGCCGCGGTGGTGGAATTGGTAGACACGCCAGATTTAGGATCTGGTGCCCTTTGGGTGTGAAGGTTCGAGCCCTTTCCGCGGTACACTAAAGTAAGCCTTGTTTCTCTGACGAGAAGTGAGGCTTTTTACTTTGTATAGCTGTAATGAAACAGTCGGTTTTAATTCTAAAAAAATGAAAATATAGGTTAATCTCATTTCTATTCACTTTATTTTAACTAGAAATGAGAGATGTTGTGGCTTGCAGAAGAAACTCTACACATATAATAATGCTATTTTTGTAATTTGAAGTATGAGCAGTAAAATAAAAAAGCCATCTGTTTACTAGCGGATGGCTTTTTTATTAATATCTATTAAGTCTGCTTTCTACCAGTCGTCGTCACCCCAATCGTCATCATCGCCAGATTCTTCCTCAAGGTATTCTGCTTGTTCATCGAGCCAGGCCTGGTAGCCTTCATCATCATGAACAGTGAAGAAACCTCTCATACGGTAGTGACCTAATCCACAAAGCTGAGCACAGGTAACTTCCAATGATTTTCCTT
>CAJWPW010000035.1 GCA_913045415.1 uncultured Fidelibacterota bacterium
AAGGCAATTCATCTTCCCAAAGTTTTTCCAAAAGATATCGATCGTGGTTCCCTCGGATGAAAATACAATTAGGGATAGTTTTTAGCATCTCAAGTGTCTTTTCAGGTTCCGGACCTAAGGCAAAACAATCCCCAAGGCAGATGATTTGATCTACGTCGTCTCTTTGATCAATAAGAGACAAAGCATGAATCAACGATGACAGATTTGAATGAATATCAGTTATAATGGCAAAGGTTTTTGTTACCATAGTCGTCAAATATACATTTTTGAGATTTTAACGAGCAAGATATTTCTAAAGATTTTACAGATTTACATATTGAGAGGGTTTCTGATCAGGTGTAAACTCTCAGCTCATTTATTTAGTTTTTTAATTAAATCAAACCCACAATTATTAGATTATCATATGGAACCCAAAGTTTACGGAATTGGAAATCCGCTCATCGATGTTGTGATTTCTTCAACGGATAAAGATTTAAAAAATTTAGAATTGAGTAAGGGTGTTATGCATCTTGTAGATGAGAATCGGCAATCAGAAATCATTCAATATTTTAAAAAGTCTACTCCCCAATACCTTCCTGGTGGATCAGCGCCAAATACTCTCCTAGCTTGCGCAGGCCTCGGAATACCGTCTTTGATTGCTGGGAAAATAGGCCATGATGAATTTGGTAATATTTATCAGGAACAGGCCGATCGATACGGTGTGGTTTCAGGACTCGTGAGAGGCGATGGCCCAACTGGATCAAGTATTATTCTTGTTACGCCTGATGGTGAAAGAACCATGAATACACATCTTGGGATGTGCCGTCAATATTCCCCAGCAGATATAGATGAGAAAAAATTGGCTCATTCAACTTTCTTTTATTTTACAGGATATATGTGGGATACCGATTCCCAAAAGGCAGCCATTAAAAAAGCCATTTCTATTGCAAAGGAAAATAATGTTCAAATTGTTTTTGATGTGGCAGACCCCTTTGCAGTTGATAGAAACAAAGATGAATTTTTAATTATGATTGAACACGATGTGGATGTTGTTTTTGCAAATTACGCCGAACTTTCCATTTTGTTTGATTCGGAAAATGTTGATTCATCGGCAGACGAATTGATGAAAATTGTACATCGTGCAGGAATCAAACTTGGGAAAAAAGGTTCCTTAGTATTGGATGATGGAAAAAAATATCACCTGCCACCGCAACCCATTTCAGCAATTGATTCCACTGGTGCAGGTGATATGTATGCAGCCGGATTTTTAACAGCACTAGCCAAAGGATATTCTACTAAAAGAGCCGGTGAGATTGGAGGATTGTTGGCTGAAGAAATTATTCAGCAATCAGGTGCGCAATTTGGTATTGATAAAATAAATTTCTTAAGAATAAAATTTTTCGAATAAAAAAATACAACTGCTAATTAATAAACATCTCCTAATAACCCTATTTACACAATCCCTTGGAAGCATAATCCGAATTCAGGTAAATTCGGTGGCTTTAATCGTTTATTTATTGAGGAAAATATGCTAACTAAAAAATCAATATTTCTGGCAATACTTTTCACGCTTTCCATGATAATGGTAGCTTGTTCAAGCCAGGAATACACCACTGCCAAATTGGCGATCCAACAATCTGATTTTGCAAAAGCTGCAGAATGGTTACCCAAAGCCATGGCGGTTGAACCTGATAATCCTGAAATCCCGGTTGTCCTAGGTTTAGAGATCCATGCGCAGGATGGCGATTGGAAAAATATGGTTGCTATGTTTAATAAAGCCATGGCGATTGATCCGGATAAAGAGATCGAAGTCCGTGGATCATTTATCTCTGTAAAAGATGCCGTTGCCAATTATATAGAATTTTACTGGGCTAAGGAATTCAATGTAGGTGTAGAACAATTCAAGAAGATTCAGGATGATCCGGATAATAAACCCCAATACCTTGAAACGGCCATCGCTCATTTCCAAAATGCAGCTGTCATTAACCCCACAGATGCGAATACACATGCGACCCTTGCGAAATGTTATTTTGATGTTGGAGATAAAGAAGCAGCAAAAAATGCGGCCTTAACTGCCGTTGAAAAAAATCCGGAAAGTTTCGAAGCCAATTTTGGTGCAGGACAAATACTTATTCGTGCTGGTGCTTCTTCAGAAGATGTACTTCCTTATTATGAAAAAGCGACATCTATTAAGCCATCAAATAGCAAAGTTCTGCGCGAATTGGCAGGAACCTATTATGATTTAGGACAAAGGGAAAGATCTCTTGAAGTGTTTGAGAATGCAATTTCTAATGAAGATGATAAGATTGTAAAAGCCGATCTTTACTTTAACTTGGGTGTGATCCATAGCCAAATGCAAAACTTCGAAGAATCAGAAAAAGCATTTGATGAAGCTTTTTTTCTAAATGAAGATGATTTTGAAGCTGCATTAGGTATGGCTCGATCATACGAAGGCCTTGGTGATAATTATTTAAATGGGGCGGAAGGATTTGAAAAAGATCTGGATAAAAGTGCCCGGTGGTACCGCAAAGCAGAAAAGAAGATCAAATCTGTCATGATCATTGATATTGATAATAAAGGTACCTACCAGAAAACTCTGGAATTGATTCGGTATAAACGAGATGTAGCTGAAGGGAATTAAAAAAGTCAAAATTTGAAAGGTTAATATTTCAAATTTTCACCCTAACCTAGTTTTTTTCGCTTATTTAAATATTCTGTTAGACCAAGATCCAAGTTCTGATCGGTGAATATTGGTATATAATCAATCAGTTTATTTCGGCATTCTTTTTGATAGTAGTCCTGCAAACTTGAGATCAGATCCGTATAACTGGAGCGAATATGCCACGGTTCAGTGGTAATCTCTTCACCAGTCTCCATATCCAAAAATTTAGTACGTGTATTAAAATCAAAATCAAATTCTTTCCTGTCCAAAATATGAAAAACGATCACTTCTTGTTTTTTGTGACGAAAATGTTTTAGTCCATTCATGATCTCTTCAGGATCATCAAAAAGATCTGATATCAGTATAACCAATCCGCGCTTGTTAATCCGTTCCGCCATTTCATGAAGGACTGGTTCAATCTTTGTATCATTTCCTGCCTTTTCATCGTCCAATTGGGTCAGGATGGCATTCAAATGGCTTGATTTAGATTTAGGAGGAATAAATGAATCAATCTTTCCTGAAAACCGAACCAAGCCTGCAGCATCCTGTTGATTGATCATCAAATAGGATAATGCAGCAACGAGTGAATTGGCATAATTTAGTTTAGAAACTGAACCACTAGAATAAAGCATGGATCGGCTCGTATCCAAAATAAGATGAGCCCGGAGATTGGTTTCTTCTTCATACCGCTTTACATAAAGACGATCTGTTTTGCCATATAATTTCCAATCAATATGCCGAATTTCATCTCCAGGGCCATAGGCACGGTGTTCAGCGAATTCAACTGAAAAACCATGATAAGGACTCCGATGCTGACCAATAATGTATCCTTCTACCACAAGCCGAGCCCTAAGTGCCATGGAATTGAGCATGGCAACCGTTTCTGGCTGAAGATATTTTCTTTTGTCTGTAGTTGCCGCCATTTTATTCTGTGATAGCACCCAGAAGTTGTTTAAGGATATCTTCTATTTTTAGTCCTTCGGCTTCTGCATTAAAATTGGCGAGAACTCGGTGCCGAAGAATGGGTAAAGTCAGGTCTCGAATATCATTAATATTAGGTGTGGGTCGTCCTTCCAAAACGGCTTTTGCTTTAGCACCCAATACTAAATATTGAGAAGCACGCGGGCCAGCGCCCCAGTCAACAGAATGTCGGATGAAGTCCGGACAACCATCTGAATTCGGTCGTGTGGCCCTCACCAGTTTTACAGCATATTCCACAACGTTATCTGCCACAGGTACACGTCGAACAAGATCCTGATAGGAAGCAATTTCCTGTTTTGACATAATAGCTTGGACCAGCTGAGTTTCTGTTGAAGTCGTTTCTCGAACGATGGCTATTTCATCCGTAGTGGATGGATAATCAATTTTTAGATTAAACATGAATCGGTCCAACTGTGCTTCCGGCAACGGGTAGGTTCCTTCCTGCTCGATTGGATTTTGGGTAGCTAAAACAAAGAAGGGTTCATCGAGATCGTATGTTTGTCCCCCGGTGGTGACCTTATGCTCTTGCATTGCTTCTAACAAAGCCGCTTGTGTTTTTGGTGGTGTCCTATTGATTTCATCAGCCAAAACGATATTAGCAAAAATGGGACCTTTGTAAAATCGAAATGAACGCTGTCCCGAATTGGGATCCACATCAATAAGTTCAGTGCCCGTGATATCGCTGGGCATGAGATCCGGTGTGAATTGAATGCGCTTGAAAGAAAGGTCTAACACATCTGATAATGTTTTGATGAGTAATGTTTTTGCCAATCCCGGAACGCCAACTAGGAGAGAGTGCCCCCTTGCCAAAAGCGCAATGAGCATATGATCCAGAATATCTTTTTGTCCTATAATAACCTTCCCGACTTCCTGAGAGAAGGTTTGTTTGGCTTCAGCTAGTTGTTCAAGGATAGCCAAATCTTTTTGTGTATCTATCATAAAATTTGTATTTGTTAACTGGTTAAAAAATGGGGCAAAAGTTACCCAAATGGACTTGCCCTAAAAAGAAACAATCAACGCACTAAAATTAAAATAGTTTCCCATTGAAGATTCAGATATTGATTCGGAAATTCCAGTTCATGTCTGACACAGTGAAGTTAAAATATAAACCATTGATTGGCCAATCAATCCCTGATTTGGAGTCTTTTGCTGAATCCCAAGGGGAAAAACCATTCCGTGGACGACAACTCTTCGATTGGATATATCGCCAACAAGTGGATGATGTTTCCGCTATGACTGATCTTTCAAAATCGTTTCGGGAAAAACTTGCCCATGTTCCTATTCATCCGCTTAAAATAATAACCGGGGATGTGTCGGTTTCAAAACAAACACAGAAAATCCTTTTTGAATTATTGGATGGGAATTTGTTGGAATCTGTATTAATGAAAGAAGGCAACAGAATCACAGTTTGTTTATCTACGCAAGTGGGATGTGCTGTGGATTGTGATTTTTGCGCCACTGCAAAAATGGGATTTATCAAAAATCTTACTACAGGTGAAATTGTAGATCAATTTCTTCAACTCCAGAAAATGAGTGAACAAAAAATTACCAATGTGGTTTTTATGGGCATGGGTGAGCCCTTTCTAAATTATAAGAATTCCATTGCGGCGGCGGATCTTCTTCACCATTCCAAAGGAATTAATATGGCAGCTTGGCGTATCACCATTTCCACTGCGGGGGTTGTACCCAAGATCCGACAATTTTCTGAAGAACAACAACCTTACAAACTAGCAGTGAGCCTGAATGGAACCACACAGAATCAACGATTAAAAACCATGCCGATTACCGAAACACATTCATTTTCAAATCTGATTAAAGCATCGAAAGATTATGCATACAATTCTCGCAATAGGATTACCTTTGAGTATGTACTCATGGACGGGATCAATGATCAACCCAAAGATGCAGAACGGCTTATTCAATTATTGGGGTCGATTGAATGTAAGTTAAATATGATCCCCTATAATGAAATTGGTGATGTTTACAGGAGACCATCTGATGAAAAAATTGAAACATTTATGAAATCTCTGAAACAAGCACCTTTTCCGGTGACGGTCCGCTGGAGTAAGGGAACAGATATTGATGCCGGCTGCGGTCAACTGGTAACAAGTTCCACATAGAATTAAGCAGAGTTAAAAATATAAGAGAAATAATATGAATATTAGATCAGAGATTAAAGATATCGAAAAAAATATTATCGATTGGCGGCGGGATTTCCACCAATATCCCGAATTGGGATTTGACGAACATCGCACATCCAAAATTATTGGTGAAGCCCTGAAAGAAATGGGGCTTGCTCCGCAAATGAATGTTGGGAAGACTGGTGTTACTGCGGATCTAACCTTCGGTGAGGGTCCAACTATTGCACTGCGTGCAGATATGGATGCACTGCCTATGCAGGAAACCAGTGGATTAGATTTCTCATCTAAACATGATGGCGTGATGCACGCCTGCGGGCATGATGGTCATATGGCTATGCTATTAGGAGCCGCTAAAGTACTCACTCAAAATGGAGATAGCTTCAATGGAACGGTTCGATTTATTTTTCAACCGGCGGAGGAAGGAGCAGGAGGCGCCAGATATATGATCGAAGACGGATGTTTAGATAGCGTTGATGAGATTTATGGTATTCATGTCTGGAATTATCAACCGGTTGGTGAAGTAGGTATTACCGATGGCCCGGTTCTGGCTGCCGCCGATATGTTTGAAATTAATATTAAAGGAATAGGTGGACATGGTGCAGCTCCACAGGGAACAATTGATGCTGTTGTAGTAGCATCTCATTTGGTTCAGGCACTCCAGACCATTGTGAGTCGGAATACAAATCCTCTTGAAGGTACCGTTGTTACAATTGGTACGATCAATGGTGGGCACAATTTCAATATAATAGCAGATGAGGTAACTTTATCCGGGACAGCACGGGCTTACACAGAAGAAAATCGAAATTTTATTAAAACACGTATGACGGAAATAATAGATGGTGTTGCCAAAACATTCGGAGCAGAAATATCCTTTGATTATGAAGATGGATATCCCCCAACCATCAATCATACAGACCCTGCAAATAAAGTATTGAAAGCAGCAGAAAGAGTGGTGGGTGAAAAAGCTGGAATGCCCTACTTATCCATGGGCGGGGAAGATTTTTCTTATTATTTACAAAAGATCCCGGGATGTTTTTTCTTTGTGGGGTCAGCCCCGAATGATCAAAAATTATTTGAAACACCCCATCATTGTTCTCATTTTACAATGGATGAAAGGGCGTTATTAGTTGGCCCTTCAATTTATTTGAACTTGGTAGATGATTTGCTTGGGATAAAGTAAACCATTTTAATGGTATTGAATCTGGGTTTTAAATCAATACCCAATTGCCGATGTTTCTCCACGGCTATCGCCTCCGCCATAAAATCCATCTTCGGTGATTAATATTCCATTCGCTTCACCGATATAACCCCATTTATAGGGAACCAAGGTATGTCCTTTGGCTTCTAGGTTTTGAACCACATCTCTGGATAATCCTCTGGGTTCTGTCATAATCACATCCGGTAACCACTGTGAATGGAAACGGGGTGATGTTACAGCTTCTTTAATATCCATACCATGAATCACCACATTCATAATCACCTGCATGGCGGTGGTAATGATAGTTGATCCACCGGGCGAGCCGATTACAATAAATGGTTTTCCATCCTTTAAAACTATAGTAGGTGTCATGGAACTTAACGGCCGTTTTCCTGGTTGGATGGCATTTGCTTCATTCCCAACCAGCCCAAAAGCATTCGGAATACCTGGCTTGGATGAAAAGTCATCCATTTCATTATTCAGGAAAAATCCAGCCCCTTTTACCAAATGCCCACCGCCGTAACTTAAATTAATGGTAGTGGTAACGCTTACAGCATTTCCCAAATGATCTACAATAGAATAATGAGTGGTTTCCCGACTTTCATACCCGGGTGCACCACTGGCAAAAACCGAAGAACTTGGTGTAGCCATTTCAAGTGAAATATCGTTTATCCGGGCATTTGCATATTCTTTGGATGTAAGCAAGTCTAAAGGCACATCCCAAAAATCAGAGTCCCCCATATGTTCAGCTCGATCGGCATAAGCACGCCGTTCAATTTCAGTGAGTAAATGGATATAATCTGATGAATTCCAGCCCAGTGAATCCACGGGATAATTTTCCAGCATGTTCATCATATTAACGAGAAGGGCACCACCGGAGCTGGGAGGACCCATAGAAATAACTTCATGTCCTTTATAGGTCCCTGAAACGGGATCTCGATAAACGGATAAATAATTTTTTAAATCATCAAATGAAATAAGTCCGTTCCCGCGGTTCATTTCTTCTACAATAAGCTCAGCCACAGGGCCTATATAAAACCCATCCCGTCCATATTTAGAAATTCGTTTAAGGGTTTTAGCTAAATCCTTTTGAACTAATTTGTCACCTTTTTTCCATGGATTATTATCTTTGCGAATAAAGATTGCCGCCGCCGCATCATTGCTTTGAAATAGCTCCTCATAACCATTAAATCGCTGAGCTTCATAATGAGAGAGTTCAAATCCTTTTTCAGCTAACCGGATGGCGGGTGCAAGGGCTTGATGCAGTGTGATTTTTCCTGATCCATGGTCTTCTAAAGCACGAATCAATCCATCTACTGTTCCGGGGACACCACTCCCGGCCCGTGAGGAAAGAGACATTCCCGGAACCACATTTCCACTGTCATTTAAGAACAAATCACGATGGGCAGCAGCAGGTGCTTTTTCCCGGTAATCTAAAGTAAAAGTTTGTCCATCCGTCATGGCAGCAACCATGAATCCACCACCACCAATATTTCCATTGGATGAAGATGTAACAGCCAAAGCAAATCCTACCGCCACGGCCGCATCAAC
>CAJWPW010000036.1 GCA_913045415.1 uncultured Fidelibacterota bacterium
AGGGCAATGATCATTCCTGAAATAAAAGAAATAAACCATTTAATTAAAAACATTCCTTGAACCGACAAAACTTGAAGGTTTATGGGATTTGTTGTGTTTCTTGTTGGATAAAGAAGGATTTCTAAAATCTGATCAATATATCCAAATGAAACAGCAGAGCCGATAACAATTGCCAATAGAGATTTAATAAAACGCCATCTCAATTCTTCAAGATGATCAAGAAATCCCATCTCTTTTGGAAGTTTAGAACTCATCTTGTTGGCGATCCAATAATTGTTGCGCCAGGATTACAGGTGCAGTTTTAATGGAACTTAATGTTTGTGTTAATTGATCTAAAAGCGATCTTTTTTCTACCGTCCAGAACTCATCTTCCAACCTAATGCGTATAAGTTCAGACACTCTATTTCGGTATCTACTTAAACGACGATCATCTAGCATGCCATTCTCAGTCATTAATTTTAGATGATCCTGAATTCCCATAAATAGTTCAATAATGCCGTGACCTTGATTTGCAACTGTGTTGAAGACCGGTGGTTCCAATTTGCCACGAGTTGTAAAATTATGGAGAATATTTTTTAAGAGGGATGCCAATCTATTTGCTCCATCCCGATCTGACTTATTGATCACAAATATATCTGCGATCTCAATAAGCCCAGCTTTCATAAGTTGAATCTCATCTCCAGATTCTGGGACTAGCACTACCACCGTAATGTCCGCTGCCTTTGCGACATCATGCTCACCTTGCCCCACACCGACTGTTTCAAATAAAATAAAATCTTTCCCACTAGCAGCCAATACGTCACCCGCTTCCTGGGCTTTTCTGGCCAAGCCACCCAAATCTCCATGGCTACCCATACTGCGGATAAATACTCTTTTGTCCCATAAATATTTATTCATCCGGACGCGATCACCTAGTAAGGCACCACCCGTGAAGGGGCTTGTTGGATCAACAGCAATTACACCCACGGTTTTATTTTTTGAAAGGCACGTTTCGATCAATTCATTAGTGAGAGTGCTTTTCCCAGATCCAGGTGGACCCGTAATCCCTATCCGAATAGATCCGGATGAACTTGCGTGAAGATCACTGTAAAAAGAATCAGGGATACGTTGATTATTCTCAATTCGGGTAATGGCTTTTGAAATTGAGCGCGTATCATTTTCCTTGATTCCCGAAATCAATGCATTGGGCATCTAAGAATCAAACTCCTCAACAAATCGATTATAATCATAAATAATAAGTTCTTTGCCGTTTCGTTGGACATATCCTTCTTTTACCAGCAATTTCAATACGCGTGACACCGTTTCCCTAGATGTGCCAGACATATTAGCTATATCTTGCTGGATGGGTATTTTTGGGATACTCACCTGACCTTTTTTAATCACACCCTTCTCATCCGCGATACGAAGGATACACATAGCTATTCGTTTTTCAGCATCACTTAACGACAAGCTAGCTATCTGACGATCACTTTTTCGTAAACGAGTTGCCATTTCCTTTAAAAGCCGGATAGCAATCTGCGGATAATTTTTTAAAACGAGTAAAAAATCATTTCGGTTCAATGTTAAAACTTCCGTATCATCAAGTGCCACCACATTTGCAGAACGGAATTCACCATCCAAGAGTGACATTTCACCAAAAAAATCACCATCACTTAATATTGCAAGAATCACTTCCCGTCCTTTCTTACTTAATCGGGTGATCTTGACACTGCCCTCCGTTACAAAAAAACATTGTTCTCCTTCTGACGCTTCTAATAGGATCATTTGTCCGGCATCATAATGTTTCGAAACCATTTTTTCCGATATATATCCCAGTTCTTCTTCAGTTAAATCCCAGAAGAGTGAGACAGATTGTAAAAGTTTGATCTTCTTCATACTAAAAAAATACCATGAACTAGGTTATTTTCAAATTTTATATGCATTGAATTATTTATAGTTAAAAAACTCAAAATTTGCCACGTCAATACTATGATTTTGACGCTCATAATATTGTAAACAGTTTATTGACTCTGAATTTCATGATAGTGTAATATTGCGGGCTTTAAACTAAAGGAATTTTACTAAATGGATAGACATCCGCAACAAATAAAGCGAGAACGCCAAGATATAAAAAGACGCGCAAGAAATATTGATAGCATGTCTCGTCTTCGCACGCATATTAAAAATGTTTTATCAACAACAACCAAAGCCGATGCAGATAAAGCATATGGTGAAGCAGTAAGCATTATTGATAAAGCAGTGAGTAAGAATCTTATTCATAAGAATACAGGTTCACGTCGAAAGGCACAAATTACTCGTCACGTCAACTCTCTGAGCTAAACTTTACTCAGACAGATAATTGATCACCCATCTGAGACCTGATAGTTAGGCGCTTCCTTGACTATTCGAACCTCATGTGGGTGATTTTCTTTTATTCCTGCCGCAGTGATTTGAACAAAATTTGATCTTTCTCCAAATTCTGTTATCGTTTTACATCCACAATACCCCATTGATGATCTGACACCGCCAATCAATTGATGAATCGTGTTTCTAACTGAACCACGATAGGGGACCATTCCTTCAATCCCTTCAGGAACCAATTTTGTTGCTTCCGCACCTTCTTGGAAATATCGATCACCGCTACCTTTTTGCATGGCACCCATAGATCCCATTCCACGATAAGATTTATATTGTCGTCCTTCAAATAAAATTGTTTCACCAGGACTTTCGTCCATCCCAGCAAGTAAGCTCCCAAGCATAACTGAATCTGCCCCCGCAGCTAATGCCTTTGCAACATCGCCACTATAACGAATTCCACCATCGGCAATAACCGGAATACGGAAACCCTTCGCTATGTCCACAGCATCCATGATAGCAGTTAATTGGGGAACACCTACACCAGCAATCATACGAGTTGTGCAGCTTGCACCCGCCCCGATTCCTACTTTTACACCATCCACACCAGCATCGATCAACGCTTTTGCCCCATCTCCTGTAGCCACATTTCCTGCAATAACTGCAAGATTTGAATATGATTTTTTAATATTTGCGATGGAATTCAATACTCCTTGGGAATGACCATGGGCTGTATCGATGATGATTGCATCTACTTCTACATCCGCTAATGCTCCGGCTCGATCAAAAGCATCTTCTGATACACCTATTGCAGCTCCCACACGGAGGCGACCATTGCTATCTTTGCAGGCATCAGGATAATCTTCTTTTTTCTGAATATCTTTTACTGTAATAAGCCCTGTAAGTTTTCCATCTTTATTAACGACCAGTAATTTTTCAATACGGTGCTCTTGTAAGATCTCCTTGGATTTATCCAAAGAAGTTCCAGTGGGGACAGTAATAAGGTTTTCCGACGTCATTCTGTCAGAGACTTTAAGGGAATTATCTGTTTCGAATCTGATATCTCGATTAGTTAATATCCCAACCAAGCGGTCATCATCCACGACTGGGAGCCCACTGATTTTAAATTGAGCCATGATCTTTTTAGCTCCCCCAATCGAAGAACCAGCGCTGATGGTAACAGGATGTAAGATCATTCCACTTTCAGATCTCTTAACACGGTCAACAATTGTTGCCTGATCTTCGATAGTTAAATTTTTATGAATGATACCCAACCCACCCGTTCGTGCCAAGGCAATCGCCATTTCACTTTCGGTTACAGTGTCCATGGCAGCGCTTAAAATGGGGATATTCAGGGTGATGTCTCTGGTTAATCGAGTTTGAAGTTCTACGTCCCGCGGTAGAATAGTAGATGCCTGCGGAACAAGAAGAACATCATCAAATGTCAGGGCTTGTTTAAAAGGGGGACGATTTTTCACAGTTACTCCAAAATAATATTTTTAGTTACGGCGTGTACAAATTCGCCACTTTTAATTTTTTTCGCAATTGATTCTATTTCTCCAGAAAGAGTACGATCCCCATTAGGATACTTACACAAAGATTTAAGAATATTCAGGATAGGTAATGTTCCTTTCCCTGATGTAAGATTTGGAGATGCAATTTGATTTGCAGCACCCGCTACAAGTAATTCCACCGCAAGAATGTGCCGTAAATTATGTTGAATTTGCAATAGTTTTTGTCCAGCCCAAGGTGCCATACTCACAAGATCTTCCTGTCCACCAGATGTTGGAAGTGAATCCACACTGGCTGGATGTGCCAAGGTCTTATTTTCTGATACCAAAGCAGATGCGGTTACATGGGCGATCATATAGCCAGATTCAACACCAGGTGATTTAGTCACAAAGAGATGAAATTTGCCTTCCACACCTTTCATAAAATAATGAGTACGTCTTTCAGAAACAGCACCCAATTCACAAAATGAGATCGCAAGAAAGTCCATTGCCTGTGCCACATGTTCTCCATGAAAATGGCCGGAATTGACTATATCACCATTTTCTAAAACTATTGGATTATCACTGACACTATTAATCTCATTATCGATCATATTTGCTGCCCGAGTAAATCCATCCCTGGAAGCGCCGTGAATATGAGGAATACAGCGAAAACTGTATGGATCTTGAACAATACCGCAATTCGAATGAGATTTTACGATCTTGCTGCCATTTAAGAGTTTATACACATTGCTGGCTGCAGATTGCTGCCCGGGATGAACTTTTAATGCATGAATTCTCTTTTGAAACACTTTTCGACTAGCAAAGCTGTTCTCCACAGAAAGTGCCCCTGCAATATCTGCAGTTTTTAATAGTAAATCTCCATCCAATAAGGATTTAATGGCAAGAGCTGTGGAAACCTGTGTGCCATTAATAAGACTCAAGCCTTCCTTTTGCTGTAATACCAAAGGTTTGATATTGGCTTTTGAAAGTGCCGTTTTTGTCGTCATTTTCTTTCCGTTGTAAAATACTTTACTTTCGCCAATGAGAGCTAGAGCCATGTGTCCTAGAGGTGCAAGGTCACCACTGGCTCCTACAGAGCCTTTTTCAGGAATGACGGGGAGAATATCATGATTTAAAAATTGGACAATTTTTTCTGCTACGGCTGGCCTAATACCACTATAGCCTTTTACGTATGTCAGGAGTTTTAGAACAAAAGTAGTACGAATTAATCCAGGTTCAAGAGGATTACCTACACCGGAAGCATGACTTCGAACTAAATTGAGTTGAAGATCTTTTTGGTCTTTAAGATCTATCTTAATTTTACTCAAATTTCCGAATCCGGTATTGACCCCATAGATCGTTTCCCCTGTATTTATTTTTGCGAGAAGACGCTTATGTGACTGTTTGAGATTATGAAGGGAGTTTTTCGTCAGAGTGACGCGGACAGGCCCATCAAAAAGATGAGCGAAATCTCGATAAGAATATGAACGGGTAGAAATACGTAGTATTTTCATTTACGAATCTATGATTTTGTTTGATTTTAATCAAACGACAGAAAAAAAGATTATCGGATCGAATCCATCTCAGAGAAAGTTGTCATTTCAACAGGTAAGGATCTAGCAAAGACCTGACCATATCGTTTGGTGACAATACGGTTGTCGAGACAAATGAATTTTCCAGCGTCATAAGTTGTACGAATCAATCGACCGAAACCTTGGCGAAAACGGATGGCACACTCCGGGACCGTATACTCCATAAAGCTATTTCCTCCCATTCGACTCACAAATTCCGAATAAGATTTTACCAAGGGTTCTGATGGCACATCAAAAGGAAGTTTCACCAGGATTAGAATTTCTAAAAGATCACCTGGAAGATCGACCCCTTCCCAGAAACTGTTTGTTCCAAATAAAATTCCATTTGGATGCTGATGCATTCCTTTAATAATTCCAGGTCTTGATGCACCGCGGGTCTGAGCGAATAAGGGTAAATCCCTTCCACCCGGTTTTCCTTTTAAGTAATTTGCAGTATCAGTTAATGCTTTTCTTGATGTAAAAAGCACCATTGTCCTTTTACCAAGCGTTTTATGTAAATGATAAACTAATTCTCCGATCATGGTGGGGTCTGTAGATATTTCGCGAGCACCACCATATTGGTGATAGGTGACCTGTTCATTGTATAGAAAAGGACTAAGCAATTCTTTAGTTCTTACATTATCACTATCATCTAAACCAATTCGTCGTACAAAGTAACTAAATGAATTATTCACTTTAAGTGTCGCGGATGTTAAAAAGCAATGATCAAATCGTTTAAAAAATTGCCCCTTCAATGTTTCTGCAACATCAACCAAGGAAGCATGAAGTGAAATGATCAACTTCTCTTTGGATGTATTGGGGCTCCTATATTCCCCTTCCATCCAATAGACCCATTCATTATCCTGATTCTCTGTCAAACGTGTCAAGGAATTCATCAGACTGCTGGTGGTTTCCAAGCCACGGTCTAATACAGAATGAAGGACAGAATAATCGGTTCGGGATGGATCCATTTCCAAAACAGATTTTCGAATTTTTTCTAAAATAGACAAGACATGTTCTAAACTTTTATTCATGCCGTGGATCTCAAGCGTTACTGCTGCATATACTTTTTCCAATAGACCTAAAATTGGTTTATCTTGATAGGCTTTTGCTGGTGTAAATCTGTTATGATTGTCTTCTGATAAAGCTAGCATGAAATCTTTTAAACATTTTTGGGCTTGTTTTACCGATTCTTTTAGATCATCACGCAGATGTCCAATGCTCGGTTCCAATTCACTTATTTTATGTAAAATATTATTCCAACGGGCAGACCGTGGAAATGATGGATCAACTGTTTGAAGTAAATAAGACGTGTCTTGCTCACTCCATTTTGTCTTGAATTGTTGATAGGCAGATTTCACCAGATTATGGGCCTCATCAACTATCACAGAATTGAAATCCGGTAGAAACCCTGGTTGGGCAGCATCTGTCATTAACAATGAGTGGTTTACAACAATAATATGTGCACGGAAAATTGCTTTTTTTAATTTTCCATAATAACACCCATCATTTCGATTGCAAACATCACCAGTACAAAAACCCGGTTCACTACAAAAAGTAGATTTTAACCACGTTCTCCGGGCATTAAAAAAGCCTGAGCATTCTGATAAATCTCCCGTTTTTGTCCAATACATCCAAAATAAAATAGGAATTAACGCCTCTACATCCAGACTATCGAGTGTTTTTGCATCAGAAATCAGCCAATCAAATCGCGTTTTGCAGATATAATTATTCCTTCCTTTTATCATAACTGCCTTGATAGGTACATCCAATGTTTCAGCGAGTTGTGGCAGATCTTTATAAAATAATTGATCCTGAAGATGCTTTGTATGGCAGGCAACCACGGTTGGTCCATCTTGTTCAACATTCAATGAATTTTTAAAAGCGCCAAACAAGTATGCCATTGATTTCCCAAGCCCTGTTCCTGCTTCTACCACACCGGTACCCTTTTCTTGTGTTAAAGTTTCTTCTGCCAAAGCAGCATATTTAACCTGATTGGGTCTGCTTTCAAAATTTGGATGAACATTTTTCAAAAGTCCAGTAGGACCAAAAACATCATCTGCTTTGATTTGATCAATATCACGTGATCCGTTACAACGGTACGTATTCCATTTGAAATCATGTATTTGACCAGATGAGTTTAATCCTGATTTCAAATCGCCCAATCGTGTCAATTCATTACCGAGGTCAATATATAATTGCTGGTTCGGAATATCAGATCCCTTTGTCAATGCAATGACTTTTGAGATCATTTCTAAAGGATAGGTGCTTAATTCATCTAACATTTCCAAAAAGATCAATCCAGTATTTTCGGTATCCTTTTCTGCTCTGTGTGCCCCTTTAGCAGACAAGCCAAAATATTCAGATAATGCACCTAAATTGAATACAGGTTGGTCAAAAAATAAACTCCGTGAAAGTTGGAGAGTATCGTAATTAGTATTATTCCCTTTATTTCTACCAAGTCGATCACACATTACTGATAAAAATTGTTCATCAAAATGAATATTGTGAGCCACCAAAGGATCATTCCCTATAAAATATAAAAGATCATCAATGATAGTTTCTTCTGTGGGTGCATTTTGAACCATTTTATTTGAAATACCGGTAATTTCTGTAATCATTCTCGATATGGGTCTTTCAGGATTGATTAATTCTACATATCGATCTGTTATCTCGCCATCTTCGAACCGGATGGCCGCAATTTCTATGATGCGGTCGTTATAGGGATCGAGACCTGTAGTTTCAAAATCGAAAGCAGTAAAACGAGATAAATTGAGAGTTTTGAGAAGCGATTTTCTATCCAAAATATTACCCAATTATGAAAACAGAATTTTAAAATAAAATGACGGGCTAGAGAGTTCTTCTTTAGGGATTTCATGGGATAACATCCCGGAAATAATATTTTGCACTTCCTCGTTTCTTGAAGCTCGGTT
>CAJWPW010000037.1 GCA_913045415.1 uncultured Fidelibacterota bacterium
CTTTTAATAAGGGGATATGTGTTTCACAATAATTAGAACTTACTTGCTAGCGGGAACGCCTGGGAATCGAACCCAGCTCCCCGGGAATACCAGGGACAACGGCTTTGAAGGCCGCGGAGAGCACCAGCTACTCAATCATTCCCAAATTTTATTTTTTAAAGGTTTTTGGGCGATAAAGAACTCTATAATCTATCCCCAACTTCTTCTTGATTACGTTGCCCACCCGTTCCGCTTCTGATTTATTTTTGAATCGAACAACACGAACTGCATGAAGTTTCCTGCCATTAGTTTGAACAGGAGATATTTCAACTCCATACCCGATTTGCGATACTTGTAATTTCATTCGGTTCGCATTGCCAAGATTACCAAAAGCACCAATTTGCACAACATAGGGTTTGGGCTCCAGGGTTTTAGGTTTCTGTGTCATCGGGGCTGATGGAGTTTTACCCTTTGTTACTCCATACCCTTCTACATCCAATTCAGGAAACATATTTTGATAAATCCCAACATAATATCTAACTGAATCTTCTTCACCAATGGCCAGAAAAGAACTCACTGTTAGATCTACCACTCGTTGTATACCGGAAAAACTTGGGTACCTTCTTGGAATTTGGCATAATTGTCTTCCCGCTTGGGAATATAACCCTCGAGCATAAAAATACTCTCCAATCTTAACAGCCGCTTCTGGCGCATATTTGGATTTAGGATACTTTTCGAGCAAACTGCTATACATTTCGAGAGATTTCATCCCATCAGACGTCATCAGGGCCTGAAGATAACGGACACCCGGGTCGTTTGGATATTTTGAAATAAGTTCCGGAAGATATTCTTTCACACCATCTGTTTGACCTTCATGGAGTAAGGATAAATACATGTCCACATTTTGTGCAAAAAGGAAAAAAGGAATAAATAAGGTCGTTATCCTAACTATCTTTGGCATCGGATAATTTTTCCAGGATTGAATCAATTTGGTGAGAAAGTTCTACCGGTGTAGATGTTGTAAGAGATAGTTTGAGTTTCATGATATCACCCCGAACATCTATGCTCTGAGGATCTATTGCATCTTCTATCAAGGATAATGCGGCTCCATCTTCGCCTTTCTCTTCCAGGACATTGGCTAACCGTATTATTGCTTCAAAATTAGAAGAATCAATTTCTAGAATTCGTCTATAAAAATTCTCAACCTCACTATACCGACCCAAATCGAATAGCGCTGATTCTATTTTTCCAAAAACCTGAGATGCATTTTTTATATCACGCACTGCAAATGATTCCCAATTCTCAACAGCCTTTACCAAATCCCGTATTTGTTCAAACACATCCCCTAGATAACGATAGGGCAGTCCAAAGTCAGGTGATGATTTAAGCGCTTTATTAAAAAATGATCTGGCTTCATCTGGAAAACCGCTTTTCAATTTTTCCAACCCTTTATAAACCTGAAATCGAGCCAAATCATCAGGATCATGCTTACCGGTAATCTTTTGAATCTGTTTGGTCAACCCTGCCGCCTGATCCCAGTTTTCTTCTTTTTCAGATAAAAATAGTAAATATTGAAGCGCCCAAATATTTCGTTTTTCAATTTTCAATATCTGCTCAGCCTCTTTTTTTGCTTTCAAAAATTGAGTGAATTTTTCATAATCCAAAGCCAATGCTTGATGGATATCCACCTTCAATTCTTTAGATATATTTGGACGTACTGTTAAAGATTGATGAATTTTAATTGCTTGACCGGGGTGATCTTCCCTAATAATATTTCCCAATTGAAGGTAGGCCATAATATGATCAGAATCTTGCTTAACTACATCACGAAGTAATCGAGCTGCTTTACTTTTATCTCCCTTTACCATCGCATTCAACGCTTCTGTAAAGAGTGTATCTGTTTTTGGTTTTTGAGCGCCTTTAAACGAAAAATAATATATAATAAGTCCAGCACTCGCTATCAGTGCCAGAGCTAAATAAAGGAGTGTGATATCCAAGGTTAATATTCCCCACCCTCTGTATCATAATTACCCTCATCGATGGCAACATTCCGGAGATCATTCAATTCTTCTGTAAGGCTACGGTTTTTATTTTGTAGACTTCTAATCTCTGATTTTCCAGATAAAACTGAAAAAACAGCTGATAAATAACCAATGAGAATACCAATTGTAAGAGCACCAAGAATAATCATGGAAACGGGTGCATTTTCATATTGTTTAAAAATCAGATCGACAAATACTTTTGAATTTTCCCCTGCGTTTTGGGTTAAAAAATAAACCAATCCTAACACAAGAAGCATGGAAGCGAAAATTTTAGCTAGTTTCATTATGCGGCTTCCGCTTGATTAAGTAATTCTCCACGCAGTGTGATGCCTTTTGCTTCTCTAATTTGTACAGGAATCATATCTTGAATATGCACATCTTTTTTGTCAAAAATCACCCATTTATTTGAATCAGTTCTTCCTGCCCATTGTTGATTGGATCGCTTTGATTCTTTTTCCACTAATACAATTTGTGTGGTTCCAACCAATTCTAAATTTCTTTCCAAGGTATGTTTTTTCTGAAGCTCAATAACACGTGATAATCGATCCTGTTTTACGTCTTCAGCAATTTGATCATCATATTCTGATGCTTTCGTACCACGACGAGGAGAGTATTTAAAATTGAACGCAGAATCAAATTTTATTTCTTCCATAACGGAAAGGGTTTCATTGAATTCCGCCTCTGTCTCTCCTGGAAATCCCACAATAATATCTGTCGAAATACCAACGCCCGGAAGCCATTCACGAATCCGGTGAGCTAATTTTAAGAAATGAGATTTTGTGTAAGTTCGGTTCATCCTTTTCAGAATTCGGTCGTTTCCTGCCTGAAGCGGTAAATGAACATTATTACAAATAGTATCGTATTGCCCCATTGTTTCAAGCAATTCATCTGTCATATCCTGGGGGTGAGGAGATGTATATCGAACTCTTTTTAAACCCGGAATTTGAGCTATCTCTGCTAATAAATGGTGAAACTCTCGATCTTCATTTCGATATGAATTCACATTTTGCCCTAAAAGTGTAATTTCAGAAAATCCATCTTTCACTGCCTGAGTGGCTTCATCAACAATTCCTTGCAAAGGTCGGCTACGTTCCCGTCCTCGAGTAAAAGGAACAATACAAAATGTGCAAAATTTATCGCACCCGCGCATGATAGATATCCAGGCATTTACCCCATTCTCTCGGCTTGGGAATAGATCATCATACACTTCAAATCGTGATAAAGTTGTATCCACAAGACTTTTGGTATCTACCTTTTTTCTGTTTAATAATTCCGGAAGTTTTCGATAAGAATCAGGACCTAAGATTATATCAACATAAGGTCGATTCTCCAATAAATCATGTTTAAGACTTTGGGCCATACATCCCAAAACGCCTATGATTGTATCCGGTTTCTTTTGCTTAATCAAATCATAACGGCCCAATTGCGAATGAACTTTTTCTTCTGCATGTTCCCGAATCGCACAGGTATTTACAAAAATAGCATCTGCTTGATCAATTTGAGGAGCCTTGGCATACCCTTCTCTACGTAAAAGGGATTCAACCAATTCAGAATCAGCAACATTCATCTGACAGCCGTAAGTTTCTATGAAATACGTCTTATTCATGAATTAAAGTATAAAATATTATTTTGAAGCGACGGTAAAAAAGTAATCCAGCGGATTTTGTGGTGTGCCGTAATAATGAATCTCATAATGTAAATGGGGTGCAGTAGATCGTCCTGTATTTCCCGTTAACCCAATAATATCTCCGCGTTTGACTTTTTCCCCGTATTTCACTTTCAATTTGGACAGGTGCGCAAAAACCGTGGAATACCCGGAACCGTGATTAATTTTAACATGGTTTCCAAATCCACCCACATAATAAGCTCGCTTCACTACACCATCGGCAGGGGCATAAATCGGTGTTCCGATTGGAATTGTAATATCTTGTCCCTGATGGAATCGATGAACATTGTCAATTGGATCTATTCTGTATCCATAACTTGAATTGAGATATCCACCATCCACAGGTCGAATAGAAGGTATTTTAGCAATTCGCTGAATGTCTTCCTGAACCTTTTCATAAATGGATTTATAACTGGTCAACTCAAGATTGACTTCACGGGATAACCTTCCCACATCCATTTCCAAAATGGATAATTCTTTATTTACGGCAGGTACAAGATTATCTGAAAATATATTTGATTCTAATGACCTACCTCCAATTCCAAGTTTTCGGATATCTTGATCAATTTCAGGCATCCCTGCATAGGTTCTTATGGCCTTATCCTTTTCTTCAATGATTGCAATTTGATCATCGATCTGTTTAAGACGTTCCTGAAGAAGCTCCAAATTATTGGCAATATTCGAATAGTTTGATTTGAATTCGGCTAATCGTTTCTCGTAAAGATAGTTGCTGAGAAAATCCGCACTCATAAAAAGGAATGCACCGATCACAACAGTCGTCACACCTAGGAGTGCAATCGCTTGACTGTGGGTGAAATGCCACTGCCGGACACCAGTTTCAGTCTCTCTTTGAAAAATGAAGTATTTATTTGATAAGGGGTGCTTCATGGGTTTATTTAGCCCGATATATTCGAATATGTTACGCTTTTTGGGGGTGAATTAAAACTGATTTATTCGGGAATGGATTCTCGGGGATTTTGATCATTTTCTTGTTTCGCATCCAAATCATCATCATTTACTTTTGGGTCATCAATCACCGGTTCAGGTTCATTTTTTTTCGAAACATCAACAATCTCAGAATCTTCAATACCATATTCAGCTTTGATTTTTTCAATTTCAGATTCTTTATCAGATACTTCAACTTTAATTTCATCGACACGATTTACAATATTAAAAAATTCAGTATTCCCTGAAAATGTTGCCATATGATCTTCTTTGGTATGGGAATAAGCCAGATGACCTAATTCCTCGTATTTACGTCCCATTTCTCTTTGGAGTTGATGAATCTCGAATTTGATCTTGGAAATACGAGTCATTTCCTCTGTTTTCGCCATAGCGATGCGGCTCATCTCTTCTGCCTTTTCCACTGCGGATGAGCTCCACTCTTTCATATTTTCTTTAAGATCGTCCCAGAGTTTTGACATTTTTGTTCCTTAATTATTTTGTATTAACTATAAAATAACAACGTTGAATTTACGAAAGTTTATTCAAAAATTTATCGATTTCAATTTGACAAATGAATCTGATTTACTGACTGTATGTCTTGAATTTCGGATAACTTATTCAAATCATCGTTGGATAAACGGTTATCCACCCGGATTACTGCGAATGCTTTCCCTTCTTCGCCGCTCCTGTTCAGTAGGTATGCCGCAATATTGATATTTAGATTACCTAGTAAGGTTCCTACATTTCCGATGACACCTGGAACATCATTATTTTCCACCAAAAGTAGGGTACCTCGTGGCGTCACTTCCATTTCCCTACCAAGTATATTTACAAGACGGGGGCGATGATCATCAAAAACACTTCCATCCAATTTGTAAACAGTTTTATTAATAGTGACTTTTGTGGAAATCAAATTAATATAGCTTGATTTTACTGTTGAATAATGGATGTCAATTTCCAAGCCTAATTCTTGCGCGATTGACTCAGCATTGATGTAATTAATCCGTTCAGGAACTTGGGATTGGAGTAAACCTTTTATGCAAGCGAGAGAAATTGGTTTGATCTCATCTGCAGTTCCATAACATTCAATAGAGATGTGACTTATTGGACCTTTGGCAATCTGGAATTGTATTTGGCCTAACATTTCAGCCAAATCGAGGAAGGGTTGAATTTCCTTGAGTTTTGCCAAATCCGAAATGGGCATATTTAAAGCGTTGGTTAGTTTATCGTGTAATAAACAATCACGTACCTGTTCACAAATAGCACTACTAACTCCTTCTTTTGCTTCCTTCGTAGATGCACCTAAGTGAGGCGACAAAACAATTTTTGGTATCCCTACCAATGGATGATCTCCATCAATCGGTTCAGATGTAAACACATCAATGGCTGCACCACTGATCTTTTGTTCTGTAACAGCTTTTGCCAAATCCACCTCATTAATGATGCCGCCTCGAGCCACATTGATTATCCGCGCCGATGATTTCATTCGACAAAGGCGATCATAATTAAAAAGGTCTGTCGTATGATCATTCAATGGCACATGGAGCGAAATAAAATCTGCAGTTTCCGTCAAGGTATCCAAGTCAACTATCTTGATCTCATCTTCCCGAAACATGTCCTGATTCACAAATGGGTCATAGCCAATAATATTCATTCCAAAAGATCGACATCGATCCATCACTTCCCGACCAATTTTCCCTAAGCCAACAATACCCAGTGTCTTATTGCGAAGTTCAGTCCCAACTAAATGATGGCGATTCCATTCTCCTTTTTCCAGTCCGCTATGCCCTAGATGAATATTCCGGGATAATGTTAACATCAATGCCACAGTATGTTCTGCAGCAGAAATTGTATTCACATCGGGCGTATTCATTACCACAACACCTTTACGTGTTGCAGTTGGAAAATCGATGTTGTCTACTCCAACGCCAGCTCTGCCTATCACAAGTAAATTTTGTGAAGACTGAATCATGTCAGCTGTAATATTGGTCCCACTTCGGATGATCCAGCCATGTACATCCCGGGCAGCTGTTTGCTTTTCTTCAGGTGTACCACTAGGTAAATAAACAATGTCTAAACCAGCATCATTTAAAATGGCCAAACCAGCATCTGTAATAGGATCAGATAAGAGAACTTTCATTGGGGGCGTATATATGGTGATTATTGAGCGCTAATCAAGTTGAGAGCAGATCCTGCTTTGAACCATTCGATCTGAGCATCATTATACGTGTGCTTGCAAAGAATCTCATCTGTTGATCCATCCGAATGACTAATTTTCAACGTGAGCAATTTTCCAGGTGAAAATTGATTCAAATCCAAAAAGTCAAATGTGTCATCTTCCTGGATTTTATCGTAATCAGTTTTATCAGCAAATGTTAAACCGAGCATGCCCTGTTTCTTTAAATTTGTTTCGTGAATCCTTGCAAAGGATCGGACTAAAACAACGCTTACACCTAAATGTCTTGGTTCCATGGCTGCATGTTCACGGGAAGAGCCTTCACCATAGTTTTCATCCCCCACGACAATGGTTGGTATCCTGGAAGTTTTATAGTCACGTTGTGTAGATGGAACGCTACCATATTCTCCCGTTTTTTGATTCTTAACATTATTGGTACGATCATTAAAATAATTCACAGCACCGGTAAGCATATTTTCTGAAATATGATCTAAATGTCCACGAAATTTCAACCAGGGTCCGGCCATGGAAATATGATCGGTCGTACACTTCCCTTTTGCTTTAATAAGCAATTTCATCCCGGTAATATTTTCTCCGTCCCAAGGCTCAAACGGTGTTAGTAATTCAAGTCTTTCCGAGTTTGGATTAACTTTTACTTCTATCGATGAACCATTTTGAGAGGGAGGTTGATATCCCAAATCTTCCACAGCAAAACCATTCGGAGGTAGATCATGACCAACAGGTGCATCCAAAATCACTGAATCGCCTGCTTCGTTCACCAAGGAATCCTTTAAAGGATCAAATGTGAGGTCACCTGCAATAGCTAATGCTGTAACTAATTCAGGAGAAGCAACAAAAGCATGGGTATTTGGATTACCGTCAGCCCGTTTTGCAAAATTTCGGTTAAACGAATGGACAATAGTGTTTTTTTCTTGGTTTTCTGCACCAGCACGAGCCCATTGGCCAATACATGGTCCACAAGCATTTGCGAATACTTCTGCACCCAATTGTTCAAAAATATCAATAAAACCATCTCTCTCAATAGTGTATCTAACCTGTTCAGAACCAGGTGTAATTGTGAATTTGGCTTTTGTTTTGAGTCCTTTATCTACCGCTTGTTTTGCAATAGATGCGGCACGGGAAATATCTTCATAAGAAGAATTTGTACATGAACCAATCAATCCAACTTCGATTGTGGTTGGCCAATTATTCTCTGCGGCGGCTAATCCCATTTGCGAAACCGGCGTGGCTTTATCTGGTGTAAAAGGGCCATTCAAGTGCGGTTCTAATTCTGCTAAATCAATTTCGACTACTTGGTCATAATAATCTTCAGGTGTTAAAAGTACTTCATCATCTGCCCGAAGATATTTTCTCATACCATTGGCGAGATCAGCCACTTTATC
>CAJWPW010000038.1 GCA_913045415.1 uncultured Fidelibacterota bacterium
AAGGTCTTGAATGATGATGGAACATTTCAAAAATCATGCCGACGTGGAATTCCTCGACCCCAAGCTGTATTTTCTTATTTTTTAGGATTATCAAATAGATATCCGAATAATAAAAATTTTACAGGTTACCATCTAAATCACTTGGATGAAAATGAAGTCAATGAAGTGGAAGCTGTATCCGGATCCTGTTCCATCATCCGAAAAGATGTTATCGAAGACATTGGACTTTTAGATGAACGATTTTTTGCATATCAGGAAGATTCTGATTATTGTTTCCGCGCCAAAGATAAAGGATGGAAGATTTATTATTATCCGGAATCCATTATTTATCATATTGGCGGTGCAGGTGGTGCAAGTTCATTTCCGTTTCGGGCCATTTTTGAATGGCACCGTTCCTACTATAGACTTTTCATTAAACATTTTTCTAAGGATTATTCACCAATTTTTAATCTAATTTATTTCTTGGTCATGTTTAGCAAATTGATTTTTACTGAAGGAAAATATTTACTAAATCAATAAATGGAAAATTTTGCTCAACTCGAATATATTATGCTTCTGCTCATCGGCAGCATTGTACTTGGTCTTGGTCTGGCTCAAATAAGTATCAAAATTGCCCCCAAAGTTGGGCTCATGGATATTCCTGGCAGCGCCCACCATAAAAAGCATCAAAATCCAGTTCCGCTCACAGGAGGTGTCGTTTTAATGGATACGATGATTGTTATGATCCTGTTAACAAAAATGTGGGGTGACGCTCATATTTGGGCTATTTTTGTTTCAGGAATGATCATTGGTCTATTTGGGCTAATGGATGATTATTTTCATCTTTCCGTCACAAAGAAATTGATTGGCCAGATCTTTGGAATCACCATGCTGATATATCTCGGTGTTCAAGTTCAGTTTTTTAATTCACCGGAGTTTTTAATACAAATAGAAGAACCATGGGCATCGTGGCTCAATATAATTTTCACTTTTCTTTGGTTATTGACTGTCACGAATTCGTTTAACTTTATTGATAGTAGTGATGGACTCGCAGTAGGCTTGAGTGGAGTTTCAGCCGGATTCTTTCTTTTACTAGCATTTGTCACTGGCCAAACGTCTTTAATTTTCCTATGTACCGTAATATTAGGAATTTGTATTGCCCTTTATTTTTTTAATTCACGACCAGCAAGTCTTTTTCTAGGTGATTCAGGTGCTCAATTTTTGGGGTTTTTGTTAGCATCAGTTGCAATTATTTATCAGCCGAAAATCGGGTCTCAGGCATCTTCCTGGTTTGTGCCAATCTTAATATTTGCAGTTCCTTTATTTGATATGATGCTTGTGGTATTTTCCCGAATAAAAAGGCATAAGAAGATTCATAAGGCATCACGTGATCATACCTACCATCGATTGGCACAACGGGGGATTCCGATCCATCATTCGGTTTTGATCATGCATGGTACATCACTCTTGTTAAGTATGGTAGGATTTTTATGTTTAAATTTACCAGTCTTGCATGCAAATATTATTTTTGGTCTCATTGTTTTGCTAGGGTTAGGCGCTTTCACAATATTAGATCAGAATTATCAATAATGACTAAATTATATTATCATGAATAACTATTATCTCGATTTTGAAAAACCTGTTAAAGATTTGGATAACCAGATTCTTGAATTGGAATCATCTAAAAATCTAAATCAAGTAGATATAAAAAAACTGAATCAGTTGAAGGCAAAACGAATCGTCGAAATAGAAAATATCTACTCGGGACTCTCACGATGGCAGCGTGTTCAATTGGCTCGCCATCCCAATAGACCCTATTCATTGGATTATATCAATTATTTTTCACCGGATTTCATTGAACTCCACGGGGATCGACATTTTATGGATGACCCTGCAGTGGTGGCAGGGTTGGGTCATTTTGGAGATCAAAAAATTGCATGGATCGGACAACAAAAAGGAAGAAATACTAAAGAAAATCTTTATCGGAATTTTGGCATGATGCGCCCTGAAGGGTATCGAAAAGCACGACGCGTTATGAAACTTGCTGAAAAATTTGGACTCCCGGTAATCACATTTTTGGATACAATTGGTGCGTATCCTGGTATTGGTGCTGAAGAAAGGGGACAGGGAGAGGCTATTGCAAGAAATCTGTTGGAAATGTCAGGACTCCGTGTACCTATAATCAGTGTGGTTATAGGAGAAGGAGCCAGTGGCGGAGCACTAGGTATTGGAGTTTGCGACCGGATGCTCATGTTGGAAAACACATGGTATTCAGTGATCAGTCCAGAAGGATGTGCTTCCATTTTATTCCGAGATGCGAAAAGGGCTGAAGATGCTGCTGAAGCATTGAAACCTACACCAAATGATCTTGTGGAAATTGGAATATGTAATCGGATTATTAATGAACCCAATGGAGGTGCCCATCGGGATTTTAATGCATCTGCCAACGAATTAAAAACAGCACTCCAAGAAGAACTAAATCAATTAAGCACAATCAACCCTGATGATTTCCTGGATAATCGAATTGAGAAATATGATAAACTAGGTTATTTTCAAGAATCCATATGATTAGATACGATCATCCGATCAAAGTCTACTATAAAGATATCGATCAAATGGGAATCGTTTATTATTCCCGCTATTTTGAATTTTTTGAAGAGGCTAGAACAGAAATGTTATCTTCAATTGGTCTAGATTATAGCAATATCGAAGAAAATGGAACCATGCTTCCCGTTATTGAAGCTCATTGTGAGTATAAAAAGGGTGCAACGTTTAGCCAGGATTTAATTGTGAAGACATATATTCGTGAATTACCAAAAGTTAAAATAAAATTTGAATATAAAATTTGTCCGGCGGGTTCAGATGAAATTCTTTTAACTGGGTACACGGTCCATGCTTGCACAAATTTAAAAGGTAAACCCGTTAAAATGCCCAAGTACATACGTAAAATTCTTCAAGACAATTTGGATAACTTATGAAAAACATTTACTCAATATTAATAATTGGATTCATAATCTTTGGGTGTGCCAAAGATGGTCCCTTTGACTGGAATAAGGATGTGCCCTTTCAGGATATATTAGCCAAATCTTCCGGGAAATTGATCCTGATGGATTTTGAAACTGAATGGTGAAGTTGGTGTGATCGGCTGGATGTCGATACATATTCCGACAGTAAAGTCAAAGCATTCGCAAACAAATATTTGATCAGCATGAAAATTGATGCGGAAAAAGGTGAAGGGATTGACCTGGCTAAACAGTATGGTGTGCGTGGTTTTCCTACTATCATTATTGCCAATGATAAAGGGGAGGAGATTGACCGTATTATCGGTTATAGACCTCCAGAACCATTCTTGAAAGAGTTAAAAAGAATTTACTCTGGTAAAAATACGCTGCCAGCTATGTTGGAAGATTTTCAACAAAATCCAACCAAGTTTAATACACTCTTTAAATTGGCAAAAAAATATGAATCTATGAATGATCCATCTTCTGCCAAACGAATGGTTAATGCTATCCTTGATGCTGGGACAGATTCCGCAGGGACTGCAGCTTTCTTTTCTATTTTGTATGATGCACGGGAAATAAAAGATCCGATACCGCTGATTGCTTATGCAGACAAAAATCCCAACAGTGAGAATTCAACAGTTGCTTTGGGAGAAGCCATGATGTTTGTCCGAAGAGCCGGAGAAAACCCAGATCTCGAAGCTGATCTATATATTCGGATTATCAAAGGGATTAAAGATCCCAATCCTAGCAGACTGAATGGATTTTCCTGGCGAATGAGTGAACTAGAGAAGAATATGGATTTAGCCCTAGAAAAAATAATTTGGGCAATCGACCACGTAACTGATGAAGAACAAAAATACATGTTTCTTGACACAAAAGCGGAATTACTTTGGAAAATGGGTAGGGTAGATGAAGCTATTTCAGAAATTGAAAAATGTGTCACCTATAAGCCTGAAGACACCTATTATAATGAACAGTTGGAAAAATTCAAAAAATCATTGAATAGCTAAATAAAATTCTAATCTTTTTATTTATTAATCAAATAAACCGCAGCAATTCCAAAAGTTCCACCAATAAATGTGGTGAAAATGAGTGGCTCATTCAGAAAGAGCATAGCAAACCCCATGGATGCTAATGGGACAGTGAAAATATAAGCACTGGCTTTTTTTGCTCCCAATTCCACAGAAGCCTGAAAATAAATGGATGTACCAAATGCCATGGCGGCTACTGCCATACTCATCATATTTAACCAAAAGATCCAATCAAATCGAAAGACACTCACCAATGGTTCATTCCATCCAAGGAATAAGCTCAATATTGTTGAAATTGTGAAACACCAAAAAGTATAGGGTAAAAAATGGATTATATCCTTTGATCTTGATGTTACGATTGTTACAGAGACCCAAGACAAGGACGACATAATAAAATGAAAATTCCCTGATTGAAATAGTTGTGCAAAGTTTACATCCCATATTTTGATTATAAATGCTCCACCGATAAAGCCAAGGATAAGTCCAACAATATCTTTTTTTAATAAATAACCACTAAAGAAAAGTGCTGAAAAAAGGGCTGTAAGAATTGGATTCAAGGTTGTAACCAAAACACCTCCTGCACCTGCTAATCCAACTTGGGTTCCTTTTAAAAAGAAGTAATTGTAGGATACCATGAAAATGGAGTTAAGAAGAATAATTCGAATTGCTTCTTTGGTGATTCTCAATGATTGGCCGTGCCACCAAACTATTGGAGCGAAAGAAAGAGTTGCAATAAAAAAACGCCAAAACATCATTAGGGGGGCATTTCCATAATTCCCTACAATTTTTGCATTTGTCCATGATAACCCCCAAGTAATCATTGCTAGGAGCATGAGGATAATGATACGCAATTCCTTGGATTTAATTTTAACCATAATGTCTTGACTGGTTCCGAATAATTCAACCTACAATTTCGGAATTACAAAAACTTACATCCGGAATACGGGAAATTTCGGATCGGGCACCGGATTATATTTCAATGCTTTCAGCGCTTGAATCAATACCCTACGCGTATCTGTAGGTTGAATGATACCGTCATCCCAAAGTCTGGCACTGGCAAAATAAGGGTGACCTTCTTTTTCATATTTATCCAGAATTGGTTTTCGAACCAAATCCAACTGTTCAGCCGTCATTTCTTTTCCATCATTTTTGAGTTGGTCACTTTTTATTGTAGCCAGCACATTTGCGGCTTGATCACCTCCCATGACAGAGATGCGTGCATTAGGCCACATCCAAAGGAATCGAGGTTGATAGGCTCGTCCGCTCATAGCATAATTCCCGGCACCAAAACTTCCGCCAATTATAACTGTTAATTTCGGTACATTGGCTGTTGAGACCGCTTGGACCATTTTTGCACCATCTTTTGCGATGCCGCCGGCTTCAGCTTTTTTACCCACCATAAATCCAGTAATATTTTGGAGAAACAGAAGGGGAATCTTTCTTTGGCAGCAAATCTCAACAAAGTGGGCACCCTTTAGGGCTGTTTCGCTAAAGAGAACACCATTATTGGCTACAATCCCTACGGCTTCTCCACCGATCTTACAGAATCCCGTCACGAGTGTTTTTCCATAATCTGCTTTGAATTCTTCAAAGTTGGAGCCATCAACAATTCGAGCAATCACTTCATGTACATCAAAGGGAATACGATGGTTTTGAGATACAATCCCATAAAGTTCAGTTGAATCGTAAAGTGGTTCATCATAGCTACTTATTTCAGGTAATGATTTAGGAAAATGGTTAATAATCGCTCGGATCTTTTCGATGGCTTCATCATCATTTTCAGCAAAATGATCAGCCACCCCACTTATTCGTGTATGGAGTTTTGCGCCACCTAGTTCTTCCGCTGTGGCTGTTTCACCGATGGCAGCTTTCACCAAGGGTGGACCGCCAAGAAATATGGTTCCTGTTTTGTTGACAATTATAGCTTCATCGCTCATAGCGGGTACATAAGCTCCACCGGCTGTGCAAGAACCCATGACTGCTGCGATTTGCGGAATACCTGCTGCACTCATTCGCGCCTGGTTATAAAATATTCGTCCAAAATGATCTCGATCAGGGAAAACTTCATCCTGTTTGGGGAGAAATGCACCACCACTATCAACGAGATAGATGCAAGGAAGTCGATTCTCTGATGCAATTTCTTGAGCTCGAAGATGCTTTTTTACAGTCAATGGATAATAGGTACCGCCCTTAACTGTTGCATCGTTTGCAACGACGATACAAGAATGCCCATGTATTTCAATGATTCCGGTAACGATCCCGGCGGCTGGAACAGGATCATCATAAATTTCATAAGCAGCTAATTCAGAAAATTCAAGAAAGTCTGTATTGGCATCTTTCAGTCTTTCTATTCGTTCCCTAGCTGTGAGTTTGCCGCGTTTGTGATGTTTTTCAATTCGATGAGATGGACCCATTTCTCGAATTTTTCCCAAGATGGTAACCAATTCATCCGATAATGCATTATGGTAATCATAATTCGATTTGAATTTTACAGAGGATGTGTCGATCTTTGTCTCAATCTTAGGCATGAGTGACTGACTCCTTTTCTACGGCATTTTGAATAAATTCAGCCGCTTGGATTAAATTATTAGACTGAATTCCAGTTTCAATCCCAAGAGATTGACATAATGAATGAAGGGTTTCTGTGGCAATGTTTCCCGAAGAACCTTCTGCATATGGACAACCGCCCATTCCACCGGTGGAACTGTCAAATTTGGATATTCCCAATTCAAGGCTTACGCGGATATTCTCTTCTGCAAATCCAAATGTGTCATGCATGTGGAGTGCAAATAATGAGGAAGGCCATTTTGATAAAATAATCTCTAACAATCTTCGAACTTCATCCGGTTTGGCTTGTCCGATTGTATCTCCTAATGAGATCTCCGTTATCCCTAGGTCAATGAGTTTTGAAATCATATCAATAACTATTTTATGATTAATCTTGCCTTCATATGGGCAATGCCAAACTGTGGAAATATATCCACGAACCCGGAGATTTATTTCTTCCCAGACCAGTCGCATTTCAGAAAATCGCTTCATACTTTCATCGATGGAACAATTGGTATTATTTTGGGAAAATGTTTCACTTACAGTGGTAAATACAGCAACAGAACTATACCCTGCATCCAGGGCATTTTCAAGTCCAGATAGATTGGGAACGAGAGCTGTGTAAAGGGTGTGTGGGGCATGAAGGATTGAACGAGAAACTTCATCGGCATCAGCTAATTGCGGAATCCATTTTGGAGAGACAAAACTGGTAACTTCTATTTCCTGGAAACCACATTCAGACAATAGATCAAGATATCTAATTTTATCTTCTGTAGGAATGGTTTGATTTAAACTTTGGAGTCCATCTCTGGGACCTACTTCAACAATTTTTACGGAAGATGGGTATGAAGCCATCAGTTTTTAAGCCAATTGGGTTTTCTTTTTTCGAGAAAAGCCGACAATCCTTCCTGACCTTCTTCACTTGATCGAATTTCTGTGATTACATCTGTCGAGTCGAATGAAGCCATATCTCTAATATATTCTTTGAATTTGGCTTGGGAAACAGGACCGCCTTTTAATAGTTGATCTACAACTTGATTGGTCATTATTTCTAATTCATCATTCTTAACACAATAATGAATGAGACCAATTTTTTCTGCAAATGGAGCATCAAATCTTTCTCCGGATATTCCCAGAGCACGGAACCAAGATTTACCGATTTTCTTTTCAGTATAGGGACCGATCACTGCCGGGATTAATCCTATTAAAACTTCACTTAATGAAAACATGGTTTTTTCTTCTGCAATAACTATATCACAAACGGTGCAAAGTCCAAAGCCTCCACCAAAAGCATGTCCATGAACTATACCAACAATGGGCTTATTACATTCATCAATCGTTTTGTACATCTTGGCTAATAAAACAGTTTCAGCTTTATTCTCAGCGGAAGTTTTCGCTATAGAATTTTTCATCATATTTACATCAGCTCCCGAGCAAAAAGATTCACCATGGCCATCTAAAACCACGATGCGAATACTCGAATCTTTCCCTACAGAATCAAATGCTGTGGTGATTTCTTGCATCATGATCTCATTCATAGCGTTTCGTACATCAGGCCGGTTTAAGGAAATAGTTGCAATGTGTGAATC